>CAZLKP010000269.1:0-6910 GCA_964560095.1 uncultured Bacteroidia bacterium | reverse complement strand
GGGCATCTGGTCCCAGATCCGCTTGGTGGCGTGCGACATCTTGTAGGTACACCAGCCGGCCACAATCATGAGATCGGCCTGGCGGGGCGAAAAGCGAAATACCTCAGACCCAAACCGCGATGCATCAAATCGAGGACCAGCAAAAGCCATCATCTCGATTGCACAACAGGCCAGTCCCATCGGCATGGGCCAGAGCGAATTTTGACGTGCCCAATTGGTGAGAAAATCAACAGATGTGAGCAAATATCCTTGCTTTGCCAGTGCTTTTTCTAATCCCATGATAAGTTTTCGTTGAGATGTCAGATGCGGGACAATGTTATATCCTGTAAACTGTGAACTACTCAAGGTGTTTTCCATTTCCCGGCTTTTTCAACCTTTTCTCCCATTACCTGAAACAGGGTGCTTCTTCCCTTATCCTCTTTGTCCCCATATCCCTTTCCCTTCTTCCTAGGTCCACTTTAACCCGCCTTTTTTGTACACATAAATATACCCAACAAAGAGAATGCCGATAAAGACCAGCATTTCGATGAGGGGAAACCAGCTCCCTGTTTCAATCATCAATTCTTTGAACTGTACTGCCCAGGGGTACATAAAGACCACTTCAATGTCGAAGAGGATAAAGAGCATGGCCACCAGATAAAACTTCACAGAAAAGCGATCATGTGCGGATCCAACGGGGTCCATCCCACTTTCATAGATGAGTCCCTTTTTCGGGGAAGGACGAAATGGCCCCATGAACCGTGACAGGTTGGCCAGCAGCAATCCTAACCCCAGCGATAGGAGAATGAGTACAAAAACGGAAAGGTAGGAAGCCATGCAGTGAATTTAGCCTGAATGTTGAACACTGAGGGTAAATATATTCCTTTCTGTGGGATTCCCTGAAAGAAAAACCGGAAAGTCTGTTTAGACTTTCCGGTTTTAACGTGCAGCATTGAAGAGCTTGACTTAGTTGAGTGAAACCCCGATCTGATCTTCGAGGTTAGCAATCATCCGGGTGAGCTTTCTACTTTGAGTTTCACCTAGGTTGCGAACACCCACACGCTCAGCTTCATGGATCATATCCATGCGAACGCCGATCTCGCGGAAATTCAATACGGTGTCATCATTTTGCGTGCGATTACGCACAAGCTCACGATTCAAAAAACTCTTCGTTGCCAAGATTTTTGCGTGCAACTCTTGACTAGACATAAACCAAAAATATTAAAATAACAAAGATTAACCCTAAAAATCATACAAATATAATAATTCTATGTTAAGAACCCAAGAAATCGCCTAAACTGATGCGTGAACAGTGATTTTTTCGTGTGAATGGTACGAAATCGATTTCGAACCGTATCTCGTGCCAATCGCGATAAGGATTACAACCACATTCGACATGCCGGGAATATCCCCTGGCGGATTGATGTTACGCGTGTATTACTTCTTTCGCCGGGGGCTGTACTTCATGGGGTATGGAGCCTGAACTGTTCCCTTTGAAATTTTGTTGAGGCGGGGCTTAATTACTCGCTTGCGCATCGGGGAAATGAGATCAGTAAACAACACCCCTTCGATGTGGTCGTATTCATGCTGCACAATCCGGGCCTTCAATCCCGTGAAGGTTTCTGTTACTTCTTCAAAATCCCTGTTAAGATAGGTCAATGTGATGGTATCCGGCCGCTTCACGTCCTCTCGGATGTCGGGGATGGACAGACAGCCTTCCTCAAACAAAAAGGGAGCGCCGGTTTCTTTTGTCTTCCTGGCATTAATAAACACCCGCACAAAATCTGTCATGTCTTCTCCCTCTTCTCCTTCCATCGGCGTTCCATCTACTACAAAGAGTCGTATGGGAAGGCCAACCTGCGGGGCCGCAAGCCCCACGCCCTGGGCATTGTACATGGTTTCAAACATGTTGTCGATCAGCGTATGAAACTCCGGATAATCCTGGTCAATCTCGCGGGTTTCTTCTCGCAGCATCGGATGGCCAAAACCAATGATGGGTAGAATCATAATCGTTTTTGTCAATAGAGGGGCAAAATTCCAGCTTTTTCGGCACTTTTCATAGCCTCAGTCCAGAGAAGCCAGATACTCCTGCAGCATCATCACGGCAGCCATCTGGTCCAGGCGCCCTTTTTCACGGCGCTTCTTTTTGGACACCCCGGAGGCCACCAGCGCGTGCTTTGCATTGGCTGAAGAAAGCCGTTCATCCCAACGAATGACCCTCAGATCCGGAAATTGTTTGTGCAGCCAGGCCTCCAGCTCCCGCACATCTGCCGTGACATGGGTGTCGCTCCCATCCAGCCTGCTGGGGTATCCCAGTAAGATCTCATCGACAGATTCCTGATCGACGATTCGCGAAATGCTTGGCCGGAGCTCGGATTCGGCCACAGTGGGTAGGCCATGAGCAGCAATTCTCAGTGAATCTGTCCAGGCAAGACCGCATCGTTTTCTCCCGTAATCAATCGAAACAATTCTTCCCATGCCCAAAAGTAAGGAATCATTGACCAGCCCGGAAAAATGCCGGTATTATTCCAGCCCATGAAAGCATTGAAACACCTAACGGCCTGATAACGGGTGACTTTTGTTTACCCCAAGCAATGACCCGAATAGTCGAATTTTCCTCAGAAAATCATTTACCCAGATGATACGGAACATTCGGGATCGCGAAGAATATGTCCAGATTAGAGGTGATAAATCAAGACAGATTACCTGTTTGACCCGTTAATCTACCAGCTACTTTCATCATTAACTCTCATCATCATGTTAAGAATCATCTCAATCTTTGTCATCTGTGTGGCAACTGGATTTGCGCCAGCAGTGGTGCCCCCATCTCACACACTCGACACTTCCAGTACCATTAAAGTCCATGGCACATCTACGCTCAGAGACTGGACCATGGTCATGGAAAAGGTGAGCGGAGAAGCCAATATCAAAATCACAGATGACGAAATAGACATTACCAGAATATATATCCGGCTCAAAGGAGAGGACCTGAAATCCGGATATGAGCTGATGGACCAGAATACCTACGCATCATTGAATACCGAGCAGTTTCCAACCATCACCTACGACCTAAGTACGGTACATGAGATTACCCAAAGTGGCCATATTTATGAAGTCGATGCTTCCGGAATTCTGGCAGTTGCAGGGAAAATGCAGATCATCCGGATGACTGTTGAGCTGTTGGTCGATGCGCAGGGGAATGTGGCTGTCAGCGGAAGGAAGCAGTTAAAAATAACCGATTTCGGTATTGAACCGCCGGAAGTGATGTTCGGTACTGTAACAACCGGCAATGAGATAGAAGTTGAATTCGCCGCGCGGTTTAGCGTGTCAGGCGAGTCCTGATTTCGGTTTCCGGCTCCTTTCTCTGGCAGGATACTCCACTACATACCACCGTGTGTGTCAGAATGTCGCGGTTGTAATGACTGGGAAGTGTCTCCATTAGTCGTAGCACAGCAGCTTCAATCCATGACCTGAGAAGTACTGGCCCGGAATCAGATTTGGCGTCACTGGTATGATCCTCAGAATTGCGGCATATGACGGCGGGTCTCAACCGTTGCCTGGAGCTTGTGCAAAATGGAAAACAGGCCAAAATAAGTCCGATTGAGGTAAATACCGTCTTTGTCTCCTCTTGGGGTAATCTGATTTCGAAGCTCCTTATTCCGACCCATTCGATCTCCATATTCGTAAATCTGGTCGAAATAGGTGTCGTCGCCGAAATCAAAGGTTTCGTCATAGAAGGGACGACACACCAAAGAAAGGGCTTCCCGGAAAATATTCAGAAACAATTCTTTGCGCTCGGGCGGATCCTCGTCAAGGATCACCTGAGCAGCCCTGGCTCCTGCCAAAAATGCCTCCTCATCATCCATGATGGCCGGATTGAGGAGCCGAAAATACGTCTGGTAAAACTCTTCTGGAATTTCCTTCACACAACCAAAATCCAGTACCCCAACCTCTCCCTGATCCATGAAGAGAAAATTGCCGGGATGCGCATCTGCATGGGTAATTCGCAACTGATGAATCTGGTACTGATAAAAATCCCAAAGGGCCTGCCCGGCACGATTGCGGGCAGCCTGGTCGGGTTTTGTCACCAGCCAATCGTCCAGATGCAGGCCATCCAGCCAGCTCATGGTGATGATCCGGTCGGCAGAAAACTCCGGGTAATAACTGGCAAAGGCTAATCCTTCCAGATGCCTGGTTTTGGAAGAGATCTCCATGCTGCGTTGGAGTTCCAATTCATAATCCGTTTCCTCCACAAGGCGGTCGCGCACTTCATCGAAGTAGATCGCTATTTCTTCGTCTTTCCAGCCAAACATCCGCCGAGCCACCGGCCTCACAAGGTTGAGGTCAGAAATCACAGAATCTCCTACGCCGGGGTACTGGATTTTGACAGCCAGCTTCTCTCCGTTTCGCTCGGCCTGGTGGACCTGTCCGATAGAAGCAGCATGGCGGGCTTCCTGGTCAAATAAATCAAACAACTCTGATGGAGAATGGCCCAGTTGTTTTTTGAACGTCTTCATAATCAGCGGTCCGGACAATGGCGGGGCTTTGTGCTGCGCTTGCGAAAACTGCCTGGCAAAAGCCTCCGGCAACATTCCACGATCCATACTCAGCATCTGAGCAACCTTTAGTGCTGACCCTTTCAGCTCTGAGAGCGCATCGTAAATGTCTTTGGCGTTTTGCTCGTCCAAGTCCCTGCGATCAACTTCTTTGTTGACCAGTTTTTTGGAATAATGCTTCAGGTAGTTGCCCCCGACTCGGGCGCCTGTTTTCACGAAGCGGCCTGCACGGCGAATTTTGGAGCTCGGGATGTTGGATTGTGATTCTGACATTTATTTTTTGACAAGAAATGAAAGGAGATCCCAACCCGAATCCAGGGCGTTGGGCTGTATGATGTCGAAAATAAAATTGACGCTTTTCTCAATCAAGGCATCAGTTTGGGCGTATTCTTCGCTATGGTCGTGCATCCAGAAGGCCAGAATGGCCGTGGCTTGCGCCCAGATCAGGTTGTCATACCATTGAGGGAGAAACGGGCGGTTGGCGATTTCCCGATTGGAAATCCCTTCATCAATCAGCGACCTGATCCAGGCCAGAAATTCCGGTTTGACTTCATTCCAAATGGTGGCGGTCCGGGAGCGAGATTGAATCTGGTGAAGGGATTCAAAAAAGCCCCGGTATTCATCCAGTAGTTCCAGCCAGGTGAAAAAGACGGCCAGCACCTTCTCTCGGGAGGTATATTCATTGAAGGTGGCATCCTCGCTGAGCAGCGTTTTGGCTTTCAACAACACCAGACGCATTTCTTCCTGCTCCCATTTCCGGAAATTGATAAAAGGAATCTTCCCCTCCTCTTGCACCGAACCCAAAAAAGATCGGATGCTTTCCGGTCTTTTCTGGTGGTTTTCGATATATTTAGTGTATAAATTAAACAGGGGTTGAATCATAGGGAGCAACAGTTGACTACTCATGTGTACGTAACCATTGATTCGGTGTTATGTTCTTTGGGAGCAGGGTTCAAACAGGGTACTTCCATTTTCAGCACCGGAAGTAATGAATTGGGCAAATTCTACTTCAAAAAGCGAAATGGTCCGACTAGGTTTGTCCTATTAACCTTGCGTCCCTCCCTGGGACTTTCCAATGCTCTGAAATCATATTACCGTCATGCGGAACGCTCTTCTTGCTTTTTCCCTCTTATCCCTCACCCATCTTCAGCTCGACGCCCAGTGCGCCCGAGGAGACTGTGTCTCTGGTAAAGGAACCTTTGAATACACCACCGGCGATGTGTATGAAGGCGAATTCAGAAATGGCATGCGCCATGGCGAGGGTCACTTGAGAATGCCCAATGGCGATGAATACGAAGGAGAGTGGCGCCAGGACAAAATGGACGGGAAAGGTGTCTATACCTACCGGAACGGCGATGTGCTGGAAGGTGAATTCCAAAAAGGCAAAGCCTATGGTTATGGCCTCATTACCTTTCGCGATGGCAGCAAGTACGAAGGCAACTGGGAAAACGACCGCCGAAGCGGCGAAGGTGTGTTCACCACCCCACGTGGTACGAGGGTCGAAGGAGTCTGGAACGGTGACTACGTCACGGGCAAAGCCCTGTACTACTACGACAATGGCGATGTGTATGAAGGCGACTATGTCAACAATCGGCGAGATGGGTACGGCATCCTCACCACCCGCGATGGCAATATCTATGAAGGAGAATGGCGAAACGGCCGCAAACACGGTCAGGGAACCTATACATTCATTTCAGGCACTGCCTACGAAGGCGAATGGACCAACGGTCAGATGACCGGTCATGGCGTGATGACTACTGCCATGGGCAACCGCTATGAAGGAGATCTGGTGCAGGGACGGTATCACGGCCAGGGCGTCCTCACATTCGTGAACGGAGACCGCTATGAGGGCGAATTCATGAATGGTAAGATCCACGGAGAAGGTACCTATGATTATGCCAATGGCTCTACCTACACGGGAGAATGGATCTCCGATACCCGACAGGGAAAAGGGGTCTTTGAGTATGCCGATGGGAGCATCTACGAAGGAATGTTTGTCTCCGGCAAACCACACGGACAGGGAAAATTGATCCAGGCCGACGGTACCGAAGTCGCCGGACAGTTCCAATATGGCCGACCGGTGAGTCAATAGGGGGCACCAGGCGCTAGGAGTTGGGTATGAGTTGGGAGGAATAGGGTTGATGGATCGAGTTTCTTTGGTTGAACAGTCCGGTTGTCAACAAGCCAAATCGAAAAACATCGTTTTCGACCATCGGCTCTTAGCCCTTCCTCACAGTTTTGCCCGGTCTGGCATAGGAATACCGACCTATCTGTTCAGTCCGGTGATACGAATCCAACCCGGAAACAGTCACCGTCCCAAGAGCCTCATGGTCGATGAAGCCATCATCTCCAAGGGCTTGATTTTGCAGGTGAAT
>CAZLKP010000268.1:0-6920 GCA_964560095.1 uncultured Bacteroidia bacterium | reverse complement strand
GGCTACTACCTCTGTCCCCGCTAGTCTGGCTGCAAATGTCAAATGATCACCGCCTCTGGCACCCACACCGATAAAGGCCATTCGGATGTTGTCCAGTCGGGGCGCTGCAAAATCGCCCATGTACTGGCTGTCGGGAAGGGGCGGTTCTTTTGCACAGGCCGAGTTGGAAAACAGGGATCCAACTGCCAGAGCAGCACCGGACAGGGATGTTTTTTTGAGGAAGTTTCGTCTGTTGAGGTTAGCCATACAGGTAATGGTTTTTGCCTGAAGATAACCAGCGATTATTTTTTTTTCCTCTACAATTCCGCATTTATTTCCCATCGGCCACCGGCTGTTTAGCCCGTCTGATCGTGGCAATGCAATTGTTCCTGATCCAAGTTCTTTGCTTCAGGGGGCCATTTACCGGATTCTCTTGATTTCTGGGCGTAAAATTTATCCTGGCCGAGAGAATGGGGATCAGGCAACAGGAATGAATGGGTTAATTAAAATGTCCAGATAAGCCCGATCCCATTTCCACTGACAGAAAGTCCTTCAAGCAAACGCTGCAGGTCGTCATTGGCGTTGTTGTGGTGGAGGAGGTATTGCGTGGTGTCAAACAACAGCAGAAATCCACCCTGGAGGATGAGGGATTGTCCGTATCCTTTGAGGCGCTCGGGTCGGTTGGTAGCGTTTTTGGCGCGTTCGATCATGTAGCCACCAGCGGTCATGTAGGTGAAATTGAGCGCGAGATTAAAGAGAAGGATTTTTTCCAGGTTTTGTTGCTCATTAAAGGTTTCCCAGAGGCCGTAGGAAGCCGGATCTGCCGTGTAGCTACCATAGAGAGCACCTGCGGCGAGGCCTAGATTCACCACATTCCAGAAGACATTCATCTCGTGAAAGTAGCGTGTGTTTCCGGTGGTCTGGCTACGCAGAAAGCCGGAAACAGCCATGTTACCGACCGCCCAGCCACCTAGGACCCACATATTGGCCTTATTGAGCTGCATTCGACTTTCGTTGAGCTGCAGAAGTTCCTGATCAATATCCAACTGAGCCAAAAGTGGCACAGCAGCAAAGAGAAAGATGGAAAAGAGGAGTTGCTTTTTCATAGGAAGCACAACTACCAACCTGCATCAATGTTGAAGAATGATGATTGAAAACCACGCTTCTTATTTCCAGGCCCAGACTTTGCTGCCTTTCAGCCTGAGCTGGTAGCCATATCGCCGAAAGAGCTGGATCAGATCTGCCGGTGTGGATACTCCCGCTGGATCCGGATGGTATTCCATGGCGATGAGATGGATACGATCAAACAGGTTTGGGTCTGCCTTTAGCAGAATATCATATTCAGCGCCTTCGCAGTCCAGTTTCAGCAGATCAATCTCCTGCAGCTGATATTCCGACATTAGGGTATGCAGCGTCATGGTCTCCACCTTGATTTGATCGTTGTTGTCCAGTACCGAAACCGAGCTGGCACTGGTGGTGAAGGCATCGGCTTCATCAAAAAACAGAATTTGATGACCATTTTTCCCGGCAATGGCATTGGGAATGATGGTGAGACTTGTGTTTAGTTCCTGATTGTAGGCGCGAAGCTGTGCAAGGTTATTGGGCATGGGTTCGCAGGCCAGGATCTTCGCATCCGGAAATTTCGAAGCCATCATGAGGGAGAAGTAGCCGACATTGGCACCGACATCCAGCACTGTATCCAAGGATTGGTTTGAGATAACTCTAGGCGGAAATCCTCCCAGATAGGTGTCATCGAAAAAGATCTCTTTGTAGGTATGGAGCAGTCGTTTGGGGACGTGAATATCCCATTCGTTTCTGAGACGGAAGGTGAAGCCTGTCCGAATGTGCCCATTGATTTTTGCCAGATAATATCCGACCCAGTTGCGGTGGGCGCTGATATGCCGGATGATTCTTTTCATTGGAGAGCAGGCTTACTTCAAAGCCGACTTTCGTTTCTTGTATCGTTTTTTCTTCGGTTTGCCTCCGTGATCCGAATAGGGTCGACCGTGGTGCTTCTTTTTTCCATGCCCGCCACCGTGATGATGCCCGCCTTTGTGATGACCATTTTTCCCCCGTTTCTGTTCTTTCTCGTTCAGATCTTCGAAAGAGTCAACAGAGATCTTATCCAGCTCTATGGCTAGGAGTTTCGCTGCCAGTTCTTCCTTGGTCAGGTTACCAAACATGATATTCATCCGCTCAACAAGCTGTGAGTCGATATTTTTCTTCGAAGGTGTTTCCAGTACTTCCTGGGTCCAGTTTTCGATGCGGATATCTACAATATCTTCGGCAGTCGGGATTCTGGCCTTGCTAAAGGAGATGCCCAGCTTCTTTTGAAGCTGATCAATCTTGTATCTTTCTCTACCATTGATAAAGGCGATCGAAGTACCTTTTTTCCCTGCTCTGGCGGTTCTACCACTTCGGTGGGTGTAGTAGGGCAAATCATCAGGTAGAGCCAAATGGAAGACGTGAGTAAGGTCATCGACATCAATACCGCGGGCTGCCACATCGGTGGCGATAAGCAGCTGAAGCCGTTTTGACTTAAATCTTCGCATCACCTGGTCACGCTGTGCCTGAGACAAATCGCCGTGAATGGCCTCGGCCTGATACCCTCTTCGTGATAGTTTGTCCGCCACTTCCTGGGTGTCCCGTCTGGTTCGACAGAAGATGACACTTCGCATATCGGGTTCCATGTCCACAAAGCGAGAAAGTGCTTCGACTTTGTTCTCTCTCCTGACCATGGCAAACTGGTGGTCGATATTCGTATTGACCTCGTTTTTGGTCGTGAGGCGGACCTCGTAGGGCGCCTTCATGTACTGTTTCACAATCCGCTGAATATCAGCTGACATCGTGGCAGAAAACAGCCAGGTCAGTTTATCCTCATGTGTGTGACTGAGGATCCTGTCGATGTCCTCCTTAAAGCCCATGTTGAGCATTTCATCCGCTTCGTCGAGGATGAGATACCGGAGCTGGTCCAGCTTCACAGACTTTCTTCCGATAAGATCAATGAGGCGGCCAGGCGTGGCAATAATGACGTGAACAGGTTTCTTGAGTGCGCGGATTTGCTGAGAAATTGCGGCACCACCATATACAGCCAGCATGTTGATTCCTGGCTTGTATTTGCTGAAAACATGGAGATGCTGAGCAATTTGTTGCCCTAGTTCTCGCGTTGGGGCGAGAATGAGCGCTTGAGTATCACGAACAGAGGGGTCAATGCGATCCAGGAGAGGAAGGCCGAATGCTGCGGTTTTTCCGGTGCCGGTCTGTGCTAAACCGATAAAATCACGGTCGTCTCCGAGAAGCTGAGGAATGGCTTTTTCCTGAATCGGGCTAGGAGTTTCGAATCCCATTTCCTCTATTGCGGTGAGGAGAGATTCTGAAAGCCCGAGTTGGCGAAATGAATTCAAAAATAGTACGTTAAGTGAGATGCAAATGTGCGGAAAATTCGTGGGAATTCCTTTGGTAGCAATAATTTACAGGAATTGCGATCCTTCTTTCCGGATAAATATCCATTGGGGAAGTGGTCATCATCCGGTATGATAACATTTGATAGACGGAAAATCTCCGTTATCCTTCGTGGGTTTTTGATGACCTGGCAACGGATCTGCGAATGTCAGCCAATTCATTGTGACTAAGGTTGCGCCATTTCCCTGGTGGGATGTCCAACGTGACATTCATAATCCGGACCCGCCTCAACGTCAGGACTTTGAACTCGAAGTATTCGCACATCCGCCGAATTTGGCGGTTGAGGCCCTGGGTCAGGATGATCCTGAAGGTAAATCTGCCTGTTTGTTCAACTTTGCACTTTCTGGTAACTGTGTCCAGAATGGGAACGCCATGGCTCATCGCCTGAACAAACTGCCTGGTCACCGGACGATCAACCGTGACAATGTATTCTTTCTCGTGATTGTTTCGGGCCCTGAGAATCTTATTGACGATATCGCCATCGTTTGTCAGGAATATTAAGCCCTCACTGGCCTTATCCAGCCTGCCAATGGGAAAAATCCGGCTGGGATAATTGATATAGTCAATGATGTTGTCGGGTTCTTTCTCTGTGTCAGTGGTACAGACGATCCCAACCGGTTTGTGAAAGGCAAGATAAACAGGCGCTTCCATAGGAGCCGTAACCAGTTCACCATCTACCCTCACAATGTCTCCTGGAGCTATTTTGGTACCTAATTCCGGGACTTTCCCATTGATTGTCACTCTTCCCTGATCTATCAACTTATCGGCTGCTCTTCTGGAGCAGGTTCCTGCTTCTGTCAGGAATTTATTGATCCGGGTGAGTTTGGGTTCTTCCATCAGTCATCTGTCATCTAGTTAGCTCCGAAATTTGAGTTGCGTTTGTTTCTATTACCATTTCCTTCGCCACCTTTTCCCCTTTTTCCACTGGGTCCAGTTTTGGCTTTGTAGCCTTTGCCATGTCTTTTGTTGCTGCGTGGTTTTTGTTTTGGCTTCTGTTTGACGAATCCGCCAGCTGGTTCTACGCTATCATCCACATACGGATGTTCTTTGACTACGGGCACATCCTGTTTGATAAGCTTCTGGATGCTTCTGAGATATGCTCTTTCTTCCAGGTCGCAGAATGAAAGTGCAGCACCACTGGCTTTGGCTCTTCCGGTACGACCGATTCTGTGAACATAGGTTTCGGGCACATTGGGAAGGTCGTAGTTCACGACCAATTCCAACAGGCTCACATCAATTCCTCTGGCAGCAATGTCGGTAGCTACCAGAACATTTGTAACGCCATTTTTGAAGTTGCTGAGTGCCTTTTGACGGGCTATCTGGGATTTGTTGCCGTGAATGGCCACGGCTTCGATCTCATTTTTACTAAGAAAACGAACGATCTTATCTGCTCCATGCTTGGTGCGGGAGAATACCAGAACGGATTCCGGATCTTGCTCATCAATCAGATGAACCAATAATTTCCCCTTGTTCTTTTTCTCCACCATATATACCGATTGCTCTACTCGCTCAGCGGTAGGTTGTTCTGGCTTAATGGTAACTCGCTCTGGATCTCCTACAATCTGTCGAGAGAGAGCCAGGATTTCGGGAGACATGGTCGCGGAGAAAAACAGTGATTGACGCCTGGTAGGCAGCATGTCAATGATCTTGCGAATATCGCGAACAAAGCCCATGTCGAGCATCTGATCTGCTTCGTCCAACACAAAGTGTGTGATATCTTTCAGACTGATATGTCCCTGGCTGATGAGGTCGAGCAGTCTTCCAGGCGTTGCTACGAGAACATCAACCCCTCGCGTTAACGCCTTCACTTGTGCGCCTTGCTTGACACCACCGAAGACGACCGTATTTCTTAGGCCAGTATGTTTCCCATAAGCCGTGAAGCTATCAGCGATCTGGATCGCCAGTTCTCTGGTGGGCGTCATGATCAATGCTCTGATCTTGCGACGTCTCTGATCAGGATGTCTTTGCGCATATATGTGCTGTAGAATTGGAATAGCGAATGCAGCAGTCTTTCCGGTACCGGTCTGAGCACATCCAAGTAAATTTCTTCCGTCCAGCAGAATGGGAATAGATTGTTCCTGAATTGGGGTAGGGTGAGTATAGCCAGCTTCTTCAAGAGCTTTCAGAATTGGGGCTATTATGGCTAAGTCTTTGAATGTCATATATAAGTTACAGTCTGTAAAGATACATTAAATGTCGCAAAGTGTATTTTTGGGGTCAATTTATCTGATAGATATTTCATATTTAGTTAGTTGATCCTTTCCCTTTCTCAGCAAAATCAGCCCAACGGGTCATGAATACCTAAAAAACAGAGCACTAGGCTAAAGCACTACTTCTGTAGCTTCCACCCATTTTCCATCTTCGCGAATCAATTCGATGAGCTCATCTACGGCCTGCGGCGTAGGGACAGCTTTTTTGATGACTTCTTTACCTCGGTACAGCGCAATTTTACCAGGGCCTACCCCTACATATCCATAATCAGCATCTGCCATTTCACCAGGACCATTCACAATACAGCCCATGATGCCGATTTTGACACCCTTGAGATGCTCGGTGCGCTTGCGGATGCGGGCTGTGGTTTCCTGAAGGTCAAACAGCGTCCTTCCGCAGGAAGGGCAAGAAATGTATTCCGTTTTAGTGATTCGAAGCCTCGATAATTGCAGCATTCCGAAGGCTGTTCGCACCCTGGTGTCATCGGCCTTATCGATCCAGAGGCCATCAACCAGACCATCAACCAGAAGGCTACTACCATCTGAGGAAAGAGCCAGCTGAGTTTTGGCATAATCATCAATCTGCACGTCATCAGGGAGGCTGGAGCCATCGTAATAGTCAAAGCTATCAGGCAAACTGAGTTTCACAATGATGGGTTGTTGAAGGCCTTCCTGCGCAATTCGGTAAATCAAATAGCGGAGTTCATAGGTGGGGATGACCTCGGATGAGCTAAGGACAAAGGCAACATTGCCCAGGTCTTCCTTTATTTTCATCCAGCCACCGACATTGGCGGTGTTAACTGCAGCAAAATTGAGTCGGGCAGAGTGCTTTTCAGCTTGAGCGAAGGACTCCGGGGACCCAAACAGCGGGAAGTTCACTTCCTTATCTGCCAGCATCTTCCAGGTTTCAAAGTCAAACACCCGCTTGAGTCCGCCGGGCAATTCATAGGCAGGCATCTGATCTCCCAAGTACACATAATCAGCGGCTGTATCGGAAAAGTTATACTTATCCAGAAGCTTGGAGTATGTATATCCAATTGAGGAGAGAGAAGCAGGCTGTGTGCAGCTGTGCCGAAGGTCGGCAATGACTCTGGGCACCTGATCCTGCCCCAGATTTTCGAGCTCCACAGCGGCCTTGCGTTCAAAAGTCATTGGGTCATGCGGGAGCTGGATTTGTTCCTTTCTTACCTGTTGGGGCAGATCTGTGTTCCGGAGTTGATTGGCCTGGTTTACGTAATGCTTCATCAGGAAATCAGCCACAGGCATTTC
>CAZLKP010000267.1:3636-6921 GCA_964560095.1 uncultured Bacteroidia bacterium | reverse complement strand
ATCAGGCGCATAATGGTATCCACTCACAAAGCGGGAAGGGATGTTGGCTTTCCGCAACAACTGGATCATCAGCCATGACAGATCCCGACATGAGCCCACACCAGCTTCCCAAGTAGTTGCTGCAGGCCAAGCTGGGCCGAGCTCGCGGGTGAGAAAGCCAAACTCCCGGTAGATGTGTTGGGCCAGCGCCAGCAAAAAGTCGCTGGTGCCAGTCGCATTGCGGAGCAACAAGTGAAGCAAGGTAAGCGAATTTGACGGCAGGGCCTCCTGTAGCAAGCAAGCCTGCAGAGAAGAGGGCCAGATCTGGTCCTGGAAAAAATTGAGGGAGGCCGCTTCCAAAGGATAATAGACAAAAGCCATGGGATTACGAGGCGACAAATCGAGTATTGATCTCGCCCGGATCGACAGGGACCTGCTGTCTCCCAAAAACCAGCAATGCAATACCTCGTTGCTTTCCTCATCCAGCATCCAGGCCTGACCCTGAGGCTCAGGTAGAACCGAAACGACAACGTCAGATACCTGCAATCCAAGGCAGCCGAGCGGATGCATTCTGAAAAAATGCGGCTGCAACTTCACGGGTGCATCAAACTGATACTGGGTCTCATGTCGGATCTCAAGCCTCATGTCTCTACATTAGCAAACAAATGATGTACCCAGGCATCGTCTGTTCCATTGATCAATTGGACGATGGCATCATCCCAATATCGAGAAATCGCCGCCAAATCCGCTTCTTCGTATCGCTGCTCGGTAATGGCGAAGCTACTGGCTGGATATACCGCAACGTCAATCGGAAAGCCGACGTCATTGGCGCTAAGTCTGGTGGCGTCGAAGGAAAGGAATCCGGTTTTGAGGGCAAATTTCAGGCTGCTCTCATAGGAGATGGCCCGGTCCAGGATGGGCTTGCCGTAGCCGGTATTCCCGATGATAAAAAACGGGGTAGCTTCTCCTACTTCCACCCAGTTGCCTTCCGGATACACCATATACAGCTTTGGCTCAGCGTCTTCCTCCAGTTGCCCGCCCACCAGGGCGTGCAGGTTAAACGACAACCCGGATTCGGTCAGGGCTTTTTTATCCTCTTTGGCCACTCGCCGAAGCTGCTTGGCAAAGGCATTGGTGGCTTTGTATAGCTTGTTGAAGGTGGCGTCACTGACCTCAATTTCCTCTTCGAAATAGGTGACGGCCTTGTCCCGGACGGAGCGCAGCCCCGAAGTCATGATAAACAGACTGTGCCGGGGGCGCTGATGTATAGTGATTTTTCGGGCGGTGGTGGTTTGATTACCAGAGGTGATTCTGGTATCAGCCAGTGCAATCAGCCCCTCTTTGGTTCGAATAGCCAGACAATAGGTCATAAATGATCAGATTCAATAGACATCCGGAGAAAAGAAGGAGTCAAATATCGCATCCGAAACCTGATTTATCTCAATTTGAATTTCGTCAAGGGATTGGTGGACTCCCTTGTCAATGATTTCTCCAATCTCCCGGTATTCCAGTGCGTGTCGCATGGCGCCGAGAAGTTTCTCTGCCCGGTTATATCTCCGACCACCGATCGGACCACTGAGCTCTCGGAGGCTGTTCAGGGCTGTATCTACGCAGAAAAAGATCGATCTGGGAAAGTTTCTACCCAGCACGAGAAACTCTATCACGTGTTCCGGGAGAATAATGCCAAATTCTTTTCTGTAAATGGAATAGGCACTGACAGATTTGAGCAGGGCGGCCCATTGGATGAGGTCGATGGGCGAACCAACGGTATTAACGTTCGGCAAGAGGATATGATACTTCACATCCAGGAGCCTGGAGGTCTTGTCGGCCCGCTCAAGGAAGGTTCCCAGCTGACCAAAGTGCCAGGCCTCTGTGCGCGAAATCGTGGAGGCGGTGATGCCGTAAAAGAGCTGACACTCCCGGATCAAGTCCGAGAAAAATTCCCGTGGGTCGGCCTTGTGGGCCTCCTGACGTGATTTTTCCTCCCTCATCCACAGGTACATCTGGTTGATTTGCTCCCACATTTCTACCGAGATGCGCTCTCGCACGGTCCGGGCATTTTCCCGGGCCGCATTCAGGCTGGAAAGGATGGAGTTGGGGTTTCTGGAGTCAAAAGCCAGAAATTCAATGACATTGTCACGGTCCATGTGATCGTGGACCTGATTGAAGGCCTGAAGGTCCTGGGTGATGGTCAGGAGCGGAACCCATTGTTCTTTGGCCTGGGGAGGAAGATCCAGGGCCAGGTTGAAGTTGACGGTCAGGAATCGGGCGTAACTCTCCGCCCGTTCCATATATCGGTGCATCCAGTAGATGGAATCGGCCACACGGCTGAGCATATGTATGGGTTGAGGCATGTTGATGCTTGTTGTGGAGGGCTGAAAATCAGGAATGGTTGGAGCTGAGTACCCAGGTGTCTTTACTTCCTCCTCCCTGGGAGGAATTCACAACCAGGGAGCCACGCTTGAGGGCAACCCTGGTCAGGCCACCGGGCACCACTTCGATGTCTTCGCCATAAAGTATAAAGGGGCGCAGATCCACGTGCCTGCCTTCCAGGTTTTCGTCAACCAGCGTAGGAACCGTTGACAGAGCTATGGTTGGTTGAGCGATGTAGTTTCTGGGATTTGCCTGGATGAGCTTTCTGAATGTTTCATGTTCTTCTGCATCAGCTGCTGGGCCGATGAGCATCCCGTATCCTCCCGAAGCATTGGCTTCTTTCACCACGAGTTTTTCGATATTTTCCAGCACATATTCCAAGGATTCAGCTTCCTCACAGATATAGGTTGGTACATTGTTGATCAGGGACTCTTCTCCCAGATAAAAGCGGATGATCCGATCCACATAAGCATAAATGACCTTGTCATCTGCGACTCCGGTTCCGGGAGCATTCGCTATCGCCACATTCCCTTCTTGATATGCTTTAAATAACCCCGGCACACCCAAGAGCGAATCATGTCTGAATACCTGTGGATCCAGAAAGGTATCATCCACTCTTCGGTAGATCACATCCACTTTTCTCAGTCCACGGGTGGTTTTCATATACACGATGTTGTCTTTCACTACCAGATCACGCCCCTCCACCAGCTCAGCGCCCATTTCCCGTGCGAGATAGCTATGCTCGAAATAGGCAGCGTTGTAAATACCTGGGGTCAACACTACAACCACAGGATCAGGTGCATCAGAGAGGCTTTGAAGCATCGTGTACAACTTGAGGGGGTAGTTATGCACTGGCTCTACATCGAGTTCCTGAAAGAGCTGCGGATAGGTACGCTTCAATAGCTCTCGGTTTTCGAGCATGTAAGACACGCC
>CAZLKP010000267.1:0-3626 GCA_964560095.1 uncultured Bacteroidia bacterium | reverse complement strand
CGCCAGAAGGTACCCGCAGATTATCTTCCAGGATAAAAAATTCTCCCTCATCACCCCGGATAATGTCCGTGCCGGAGATATGACACCAAACTCCTTTTGGAGGGGCGAGCTCCTTACAGGCCGGCAGGAAGTTAGGACAACTGTCGAGCAGGTGTCTGGGCAGGACCCCCTCCTTGATGATTCGCTGTTCGTGATAGAGGTCATCAATGAAGAGGTTTAATGCCCGAATGCGCTGTTTGAGGCCATTACTGATGGTCTCCCATTCTTCATGAAGAATAATTCGGGGGATGATATCCAGCGGCAGGATTCTTTCATTTTCTACGCCTTCAGAATAGACATTGAACGTCATGCCCATGGCCCGCTGAATCTTTTCTGTGGCAAATTGCATGTGCCTTATCCTGTCGGTGGACATATGATCGAATGCAGCAGCAAAGTCCTGATATGGTGCGCGAATCTGTTGGTCGGAGGAAAAGGCCTCATCAAATATGTCGGAGGGTAGATAAGGAGTAAACCCTAAACTCATAGGCTAGCTAATAGGATGAAAGGAGGATGAATCACTGAGAATTTTTACGGCTGTCTGTCGAAATATAGGAGAATTCATGCGCGAACCTAAAAAAGGTCAGGATAAATGCAATTTCTCCTGTAGACTAAACGCCAATATTTCTGATTCCTGCCATAATGGCTAAAAAACGTCCCCCCGAAACCGAGAGGACGCCTTTAACCAGCAATTACCAAAACCAAATTATCGAACGATCAGGCGCTGGACAGCTCGACCTTCTTCTGTGCTTACTTCGATGAGGTAGATGCCGCGTGCCAGCCCATCCAGCTCCAAACCCATCGAAGGAGATGCGTGGGAGGCTGTTTGTGTTTGACGCATAACCTCACGACCGTCGATGGTCAGGAGCCTCACCTCTATGTCTGAGGGAGTGATTTGATCCAGACGAATCTCCACACCGCTGCTGGCAGGGTTCGGAAACACGGTCATCGGCAGCGAAGCCAATTCTTCTTCGACAGATACATTCACTCCGTTTACCTCATAAACTGTTATGCTAGAGCTCACTTCGTTGGCTAACACCAGATAGTATTTGCCATCAGGACTCTTGTCGTTCGGGATTAGCACTAGTCCTTCGGGAGCCAGATCTCCGCCATCCGATGCGGTATCACGGGTGTTGGCGTAATCTACGAAGGCTGGATTATTGGGATCGGTGATGTCGTACACCATGACCCCGCCGATTCTCTCCAGTCCAATAAAGGCGAAGAATCCACCATTGATGTTGCCAATCCCAATAGCTTCAGGCTCAGGTCCTTTGTTGTCGGAGCGGTTTTTTAGCTCTAATTCATCATCCGTTGAGTTGAAGAATGGTCCCCACTTCGGGTCCTGACTCAGGTAGAGCTCAAAGTCGTCGCCGGAGTCATAGACCAGATCGCCGGTACTTCCGTTCCAGATGGAGAAGGAGCGACCTCCGAAGGCATAGATTTCGTCAAAATCGCCGTCGTCATCTGTATCGCCATTGGCGGTAGTGACTGTGAGGCGGCCAATATTTTCCTGAAGCATATCTGCATCTGGGAATACGGTTTCATCAAGATCCAGGTCACGAAGTCGGTCTTCTTCCTCGAAGGTATCGTATTCGCGGGCATCTCCTTCATTGGCAGACACAAGAAAAGTGGTTCCGTTGAGGGAATAGCTGGCAATCGCATCCGGCATGTACATCCCCAGTATTGGATAGTTGGCAATGCGAATGAAGTCGCTGCGATCTTCCGCATCCAGGCCGTTTCCAACGATGCTATGGTCTTTGTAGCCAAGAGGCATAACGCTCAGGGCCGTTCCATTCACCACATCCACGACTACCAGCGCATTGTTTTCCTGGCAAGACACCCAGGCAGTATCGCCATTGGCAGAAAGGGCGATGTATTCTGGTTCAAGATCCTGGGCCACGGTAGCACTAGGGCCAAAAATCCGGACGCCATCAGCCTTGAGCTGCGCTTCCTGGCTGTTGAAGCCAGAGAATGGCACGCTGGTCACATCAGTCTGGGTTACGTTTGCAGCGCCACCAGACACATCTACAATGGTCACCGAGCCTTCCGGATCAACAGAATAATCATCACTGGGCTCTCCCTCGTTGGCGGTCAGGACTTTCATGCCATCAGGTGTAAAGGTGATCATATCGGGCAGGGCACCAGCCGTTACAGAGGAAAGCAGGCTTCCGCTGACATCATAGAAGGCAATGATGCCGTCCATTTGCTTGTCATCATTCTCAATCGCTGCGGCCACGACGCCGTCAAAGACTGCTACACTGTTGATGCCGCCGAAGGACGAGACATCAATCGGAGTGCCAACTGTTGGATTGGTGGGATCAGAGAAATCAATCACCTCAATCTGGTTTCTTTCAGAGTTGGCGATGAAAAGCTTTTGTGAACCGGCATCGTAATCGACGATTTCTGCCGCATCATCGCCCGCTATGCCGATATTCAGGCTGGTCACATGGCTGAGGCTGATGACACTATTGCCGGTGTCAGCCTTGCGGTCATTGTCGAGAATGAACACGGTGTGAGCGAGTTCATCTCCTTCAAAGGTATTAACGATGTTTTCCAGACGAACCGAGAAATATTCATCATTCTCCGCATCAGTATCATCCACAATATCGAAGGTGGCAGAACCGGTAGTCGAACTTGGAGAGAAGGTGACAGATTGTGTGGCCATGGCTGTAAAATCAGAGGACTCGTCTGCTGTGGCAAAGGTTCCCAAAACCACATCCACCGTTACGGTGGAATCCTCATTAGCATCCGCCAGGATGAGAGAAGCGGAAATGGTCCCCGCATCTTCTCCCACGGTCTGAGATACTTCTGCAAATTCAACCGTACCAGTGATTTCGCCACCAATCTCAAAGACAGATACAGTAGAGCTAACTTCATTGGCGGTCAGGAGGAGCGGCTTGCCGTTAGGGCTTTGTGAAGAAGGAATGAATTTCACACCCTCAGGGGCAAAGTCTCCATTGCTGAGCTTGGTATTGACATACTGGACAAACTCCGGCATCATCGGGTTGGTTACATCATACACCATCACACCTCCAACTCGCTCCAGGGTAACGAAAGCATAGATATGACCATTGATTTCACCTGTGGTGACCCCTTCCGGTTCAGGGCCTTTGTCGTCCGAGCGGTTTTTAGGAGAAGTACCATCGTCATTTGAATTGAAAATGGCGCCGAACACAGGATCCTGGGCAATGATGTAGGCAAAGTCATCACCTGAGTCATAGACCAGGTCTCCGTTGGTTCCATTCCAGATAGAAAAGGAGCGCCCCCCCAAAGTGTAAATTTCGTCAAAGTCACCGTCGCCATCAGTATCTCCCTCGGTGTTGATGGTTTTGATTCTTCCGACAACGGATTTCAGAATGTCTCCATTGGGAAAGGCAGCACTATCGAGGACATAGTCGCTGTCACCCAGGCGGGATTCATCTTCGAGTGCCGAATATTCACGGGCATCCCCTTCATTGGCAGTGATTAGGTAGGGGGTTCCAGCAATTTCGAAGCCAGCCATGGCATCCGGCATGTATATGCCTTTGAATGGATAGCTAGCGATATTGATTTCATCAGATTTATTTTCTGCATCCATACCAAGGCCCATA
>CAZLKP010000266.1:0-6934 GCA_964560095.1 uncultured Bacteroidia bacterium | reverse complement strand
CGTGGCGCTGGAGGTGAAGTTGCGCTAAGCCTCAACATCCAGTCATGACCAAGACTTCATGCTTGGTTAGCGGGTGCCCCGGTCAGCAGTCATAAACAATAGGTTGTCTCCCTCTTTGCAGTGAGACAATCCCCATTGTATATCCATTTCAAATAGGTAGTCAGACGAATACATCTAGATTGAATGGGCTTTTCTGTCCTTAATTGCTACGTAGAAACCCAATCGCTGTAGCTTGCTGGATCTGGCCCATCGCAAAGACCTCGAAGGTGCTTGAAGATCCAGGCTAAATTTTCGATGTCTGATGGGGCACCACCTGCTAACAGGAAAAGATGTTTCTCCCTCGTCTCTGCCCGCTGTAGAAGAAGGAGCGGAATCGCCCCATTAAAACAGCTCCCCCGTAATCCGGTCGCTCACAAACCACCCCTCAGGACTCAGCCAGTATCTGCTTCCAGACTGTTTTAGCACCCCTTTTTTGAGCCAGTGCGCCAGTGTGTCGGCGTATGTTGCCCGCCATTTTGGTACGTATTCCTGCTCAATCCAATCCGCATCAATGCCCCGCTCCGTGCGGAGGCCCAGCATCAGGTACTCATGGTAGCGATCTTCCTGTGTCAACACTTCGCTGTCTTCGATCGCTAGACCAGCCTCGAAAACCATCTGTAGGTAGCGGTGATTGTTGGCGATGTTCCAGCTTCTGGTCTGGCCGTCATACGAATGTGCCGAGGGGCCAATGCCCAAATAGGGCTCCCCGGCCCAGTAGGTGCTGTTATGCCGGGCCTGGTAGCCGTGCCGGGCATAATTGGACAGCTCATAATGGTCATAGCCCGCAGTTGTCAGTAGCTCATGCGCCAGGCGAAACTGCACCTCATACACCTCATCATCCGGAATGCTGGTGAAGCCCTTATCGAGCTGATGGGCCAGGGCCGTCCTGTCTTCGATGGTAAGCGAATACACAGAGACATGCGGCGGCCCGATGCTCAGCATCGTCTCTACATTCTGCCGCCAGTCGGCCACTGATTGATGGGGCAGACCGAAAACCAGGTCGCAGGTGACATTGGGGATACCACAGGTACGTGCCAGTTCCACAGCTACCATTGCCTGTTCTACCGTGTGGGAGCGATTCATAGTGATCAGATCTTCGATTTTGAAGGACTGAATGCCAATGCTGAGTCGATTCACGCCTGCTTCTTTGATCCGGGTAATGTAGTCATTGGCCAGATCTTCGGGATTGGCTTCCAGGGTGATTTCAGCATGGGGTAGAATGCGCCATTTTTTGCGCACATGTTCGAGGATGTTCCTGATTTCTTCCGAAGACAGAACACTGGGCGTCCCTCCACCAAAGTACACCGAGGCCAGCCCGTCAATATTTCCGAAAAAATCTCCCCTTGCTTCCAGTTCACGAATGAATCCATCCACCATGTCTCCCCTCTTTTTCAGATTTGTGGAGAAGTGAAAATCGCAGTAAGAACAAGCCTTTCGGCAAAAGGGAACGTGGAGGTACACTGCTGCCATGTCACAAATGTGAGATTTTTTTCAGGGTAATGTATGGAATTTAACAACCGCCTGACTCTCATTGACAAACACGCCCGGCCAGGTGACATTTTCTGAGTGAAACGAACGAGGGATGGGTGACTACCCCGACAGATTCGAAGGGGGCATCGCCATTCCGCAACAACCAATTGCCATGATACTGACCAATTTATGGGCCCGCACCCTCATCGGGATTGCCGGGGCCCTGGGGATGCTGTTTCTCATCGTAGCCATCACGCCCCCACAATTACTGATTCCTGAAGACCTGCGCGAGTTGCTTCGCAGTCTGTCTATCTGGAACGAAGAGCGACCCGAGGATAAAGTCTACCTCCATCTCGACCGGCCCTTTTACAAGCCTGGGGAAACCGTCTGGTTTACGGCTTATGTCCGCGACGGCCATTCCATGCGGCCCTCCGCCCAGAGCGACATTGTACATGTCGAACTCATCGATCCCAAAGGAGCCGTCATGCAAAACCATCAATTGCTTGTACGAAATGGGATGGCCAAAGGAGATTTCACCTTTACAGAAGCCGCCCCTGGAGGTTTGTACAAGGTCAAGGCCTACACCGAGTGGATGAACAATGAAGAGGATCCCGCGATCTTCGAAAAAGATGTGCAGGTGCAGGCCGTGGTGACGCCCAGAGTCAAAATGAATCTGGATTTCGTTCGCGAAGCCTATGCCGCCGGCGCTACCGTCCAGGCGGACGTGACCTTCGAAGATCTGGCCAATCAGCCCCTGGCCCATTGCGAGGTGCGCTACCTCCTTCAAGTGGAAGGCGAAACCGTCCGGGAAGGTAATGCCACCACCGATGGCGAAGGGAATGTTCGTGTATCAGCCCAGCTCCCCGACGAGTTGGGGTCTCCCGACGCCCTCCTGCTGGTGTTGATGAACCACCAAGGCATCATGGAGTCCATTTCCCGCTCCGTGCCGGTGGTTCTCGATCAGATCGACATCAGCTTTTTTCCGGAAGGCGGAGACCTGGTGGAAGGCTTGCCAGGTACCGTCGCATTTTCAGCGGTGAATGCTTATGGTGAGCCGGCGGATGTGACTGGCGTAGTCCTTAATGAAGGGGGTGAAGTGGTGACGCATTTTTCCAGTTACCACAAGGGGATGGGAGCCTTCGATTTCACCCCCAACCCTGACGAATCCTATACCGTGGCCCTTGCTGAGCCCTTCGTGACCGATGCCATGTATCCCCTTCCTGTAGCCATGCGCCGTGGATACACCCTCCATGTCGATTCTATCACCGAACACACAGCCATCCTGAACATCCATTCGACAGAAACTGAACGCCTCTCTGTAGTAGGCACGGTGCGCGGCGAAGCTTACTTCGCCCTGGAATACGACCTGACAAAAGGCTCCAAAACCGTTGAGGTGAACTTGGACGACTTCCCGATGGGGGTGGCGCAGTTTACGCTGTTTGATTCGCGCACCATTCCCCGCGCTGAGCGCCTGGCCTTTGTGAACCGCCACCGCCAGATGAAGATTGAGCTATCGACCAACAAGGAGAAATATCTGCCTCGCGAAGAGGTGAAACTCAACATTCGTACGCTGGATGACCGGGGCATGCCCCTGCCCGCACAGGTGTCCATGGCCGTGGTCGATGATCGACTCAGAAGCTTTGCCGACGATCGCAGCAGCACCATTCTTTCCTGGATGCTCGTAGAATCCGACATCCGTGGTGAGGTGGAAGAACCCCGATTTTACTTCGATCCGGTGGAAAAAAAAGCCGAAAAAGCCCTCGACTACTTACTCATGACCGCTGGTTGGCGTAGGTTCACCTGGCGACAGATTTCTCAGCAGAATCTTCCTTCTATCACGCATCTGCCCGAACAAACGCGCGTCAAAGGTACGTTGCTGGATTTGAATGGGCTGCCCCTTGCCGGAGCCAGAATTGAAGCTGATGGCATGGTGACCCAAACCAATCGCCAGGGCATTTTTGACCTGCGAAATCTGGATCTGTATGAGCCGGTAGATGTGATCTTTTCAGTGCCAGGAAGGGAAGAGACCTACGTGTATCGAGTAGGGGAATACCGGGATGATCTCAACATCCAGCTTGGCAGGAAAAAAGGGCGGGTGCTTGACGAAAACGGAGAGCCTCTCCCAGGTGTCACTGTTGTAGTAGAAGGAACCAGTATGGGCGCTTTTACCGATGAGAACGGAGAATACACCCTGCCCTTGGCTTCTGAGGGTAATAAGCCCTTTACCCTGGTAGTCAGTTACCTTGGGTATGAGCGGGAAAAAATTCCCTTTAGTAACGTGACCGATATGCAGGCTTATGGTGATATCACCCTGCAAGCCTCTCATCTCATGCTGGAGGAAGTGGTGGTGACGGGTTTTGCGAGGACCAGATCTGAGCGGACTATGAAGGCCAGCAGTGCCATTCAGGGGAGGGTACAAGGGGTTCAGGAAAGCCAGGAGCGTAGGCGGTTGATGGAAGCAGGACAACCCCTTCCACCTAATGCTCCGGCCCCTCAGGTGCTTTCCAGCATGGTCAAAGAGGCAGCAATGGTGGAGAGAGATTTGGCATTGGATGAAGATGTTGGGTTGGGCGATGCACCCTTGGATAAAATGGCTGACATGGAGGAGAACATTTTTGACGGTGAAATTGCTGAGGGTAGGAGGGAAGGCATGCAGGTGCCCGAAGAGGCTCCAGTAATCCAGGAGATTCTGATGGTGGATGAGGAGGCTCACCCCGTTAACCTGAATGAAGTGCGCCGCCAGATCGGCTATCCGCAACGAGCCCGAGAAGCAGCGATTGAGGGCGAGGTGATCTTCCGTGTGCTCGTGGATGAGCGGGGAAGGGGGCAGCAGTACCGGATGATGAGGTCGGTTCATCCGCTTTTGGATAGAGCGGTGAGGAGACAGTTGCCGAATCTTCAATTTGTCCCGACCATTCAGGAAGGGCGCCCCACGGCGACCTGGGTGAATGTCCCCTTCCATTTTCGTCTCCATAACAACTCCAGCCCTGATCAGGAATCCATTTTCCTGGGTTCGACTGCGATTTCCTCTTCTGCCTTTTACCGCGCAAGAGAATTTGCCGCTCCAGCTTATGTGCAACGCACCATTCCCAAACGTCGCACAGACTTCCGAAACACTCTCCACTGGGAAGGTGCCATCGAAACCGATCGCCGTGGCGAAGCTGAGATTTCCTTCTACACCTCCGATGCCCTCACCTCTTTTCATATCACCGTGGAAGGCATTGGCATGGACGGCTCCATTGGCCGCAGTGAATACAAATTCTTCTCTCAGTTGCCCTTTGAACTGGACCTCCGTGTGCCACCGGTCGTGAGCGCCCTGGACCAAATTCAGGTTCCTCTCACCCTCATCAACCACACAGACGAGCGGATCACCGGACCTTTGACCATCAAATACCCGGATCATCTGATTCCGCTCAAAGACATGCCGGAAGAACTGACCCTCAATGCCAGTGAATCTCGGACCATTCTGTTGCCCTGTCGGGTCGATACGCTCATCATGAGTGACAGTCTGGAGGTTGATTTTCGCAGCTTCGGCTTTGCCGATGCGATGGTGGTGCCGGTGAGAAATGCACCCAGAGGTTTTCCCGCCTCCCAGGCATTTACCAGCGAAGACAAAGACGCGAGATTTACCGCCGATCTCAGCCATGCTGTTCCGGGCTCAATTCGAATGTGGTTCAATGCTTTTCCGACGGTAAATGGCGAAGTACTGGAAGGCCTGGAGGGCATGCTGCGCGAGCCATCCGGTTGTTTTGAGCAGACTTCTTCCACGACCTACCCCAACGTGCTGGCTCTGGCCTACCTGGAAGAAACCGATCAGGATGATCGCGACATTCGTTCTCGCGCCATCAATCTCATAGCCAAAGGCTATAACCGTCTGATGACCTTTAAATCGCCTTCCGGCGGCTTCGAATGGTTTGGCGGGGATCCCGGTCATGAAGGACTCACGGCCTACGGCCTGATGGAATTTGTCGATATGAGCAAGGTCTATGAAGGCGTGGATCAGAAGATGATCGATCGCACCGCCGAATGGCTGCTGTCACGTCGGGACGGAGAAGGAGGTTTTGTGCGCAATCCCCGCGCGCTGCATTATTTTGGCCTCTCCGACGATGCTACAACCAGTATTTACATCACCTATGCCCTCACAGAAGCTGGATTTACAGACCTGGAAAAGGAGATTGATTTTGCCTACGAAACGGCGATGGAGACCAAAGAGCCCTATCAAATGGCCCTGGCGGCCAATCTCTTGCTGAATGTCGGCGAGCCAACCCGGGCTCAGCAGCTGTTGGATCAGCTGATTGATGAGCAAAAAGCCTCAGGCCTGTGGGAGAGCCATCAGAAGCAGCGATCCGCGCCTGGCTCACAAGGGCAGGCCCTGGACATCGAGGTGACTGGCCTGGCCCTCACAGCCTTGCTGAGAACCCGCAACTTCGACCGCAGGGTGGCTGAAAAAGCCGCCGACTGGTTGAGGTCCCAGCGCAACAGTTACGGCAGCTTCGGGAACACCCACAGCACTGTGCTTGCTCTTCGTGCGCTGATCGATTATGCCATTGCCTCCAAGACTCCACCAGAATCTGGGGATGTGGACATCTTTGTCGGTGGTAAGCTCGTGGCTAGTCGCCATTTTGACGAAGTCGATACCGATCCCATCCTGATGGATGGTCTGGAAGAACACCTTACTTACGGCACTCAGGACATCCGTGTCAGGTATCGTGGGGTGAGTGAAGTCATGCCCTACACCCTGTCGATGAGTTGGGCTACCGACCTGCCACCTGCCAGTGAGGACTGTGCCGTAGAGGTGGAGCCGACCTTTACCACAAACTCGGTCAAGATGGGCGAAACCTTACGTCTGACGGTTGCGCTGCGCAACAATACCGACGAAGGTCAGCCGATGATCATGGCGATTGTGGGCATTCCGGGCGGGCTGAGCGCACAGCCCTGGCAGCTCAAGGAAATGGTGGAGCGCAAGCAGGTGGATTTCTATGAAATCATCGGTCAGGATCTGGTCCTGTACTACCGCCAGATGGCGCCATCAGAGGAGAAAGTATTGAACTTTGACCTCAAAGCTGAAGTTCCCGGCCAGTACATGGCCCAGGCTTCGCGCGCCTACCTCTACTACACCGATGAGCACAAGCACTGGGCAGAAGGTGCGATGGTGGAGGTGAGGGAATAGGGAGAAGAAATAGTTTTTCGGGAATGGTCGAATCCTAAACTAGGTTGACAGTTGAACTTAGTAAGAACTGGAATAAGTTGTCAAATAACTTATGTCCTAAAATAGCTTGACAGAAAATTAGGCCGATAGAATGGATCATGAACAAGCATGCTTAGTGGGCCTCAACGACCTGATGTGCGCGGCGTTGGTCTGTGGGGCTGGGGCCTTTGGCCACATCAGGTGGTTGAGGAGGCGATTCGCCCGTGGGCCTGTGGC
>CAZLKP010000265.1:0-6976 GCA_964560095.1 uncultured Bacteroidia bacterium | reverse complement strand
GACCTGCCGCTGTATGCAATCAATGATCTGACGTGTCCGTTGTGGTTTACCGTCACAAATCCCGGTAAGAAAAAGGGTAAACAATCCATCCTGCTCACTGATCAGGTCTCGGCTGCTCCGGGAAGTTGGCTTGACCACCAACACACCAGCCCCCAACCCCAGTTCTTCATTCATTTCCTGAATCGCCCAATCGGCAAAGGCTCTGAGAAAATTCCCACCGCCAAACTGGATAATGGTTTCGGGAAGTACAGGAATGGGATGGGTAATCCGGTTCAACGCTGTCATAAGAACGGTCGAAAATTTCGTAATGGCTACTCAAAGAGAAATGCCTCGTTTCCAGGGAATAAAATCATCCTGGCCTAGCTGTTCAGCTTTTGTTCGGGTTTCACCACTGGCGACCCTGATTATCAGGTCCAGCAACTCCTCGCCTAGGCTTTCGATACTTTCTTCCCCGGAAATGATGGCTCCGGCATCCAGGTCGATAATGTCCTGCATACGCTTTGTGAGGGCATGGTTGCTAGACAGTTTCACTGTAGGCGTGACGGGGTTGCCGGTAGGGGTGCCGAGCCCTGTGGTAAAGACAATCACATTGGCCCAGGAGCCGGCTAGCCCGGTGGTAGATTCGACGTCGTTTCCGGGTGTACACAACAAATTCAACCCGGGCCGGGTCGCGGGTTCTGTATAATCCAGCACAGCCGATACCGGGGAGGTGCCACCTTTTTTGGCAGCTCCGGCTGATTTCATGGCATCCGTAATCAGGCCATCCTTGATATTGCCGGGAGAGGGATTCATATCAAACCCAGAGCCGACTTCTTCGGCCCGTCGGGAGTAACTGGCCATGAGATCAGCAAACTTTCCGGCCACTTCTTTATCCACACATCGATTGATCAATTCCTGCTCCACGCCATTCAGCTCCGGAAATTCGGAAAGAATGGCTGTGCCCCCAAGAGCCACCAGCAAGTCGGAGGCGTAGCCGAGGGCAGGATTGGCCGAAATACCGGAAAACCCATCAGACCCGCCACATTCCAGTCCCAGAGTAAGCTTGCTAAGAGGAGCGGGTTGGCGTTCTGCCTGGTTGGCTTCGATAAGTCCCACAAAGGTTTTTTTCACCGCTTCGGAGATGAAGTCCCTTTCGGACAGGCTTTGCTGCTGCTCCAGAACAAACAGCGGCTTAGAAAATACCGGATCTCTTTTTGTGATCGCCTCTTTGAGAATGGGAAACTGCGCATGTTGACAACCCAGACTCAAAACGGTTGCTCCGGCCACGTTAGGATGGGTGACATAGCCAGCCAGCAGGTTGCAGAGGGTTTCACTATCCTGGCGGATACCCCCACATCCACCGTCGTGCCGTAAAAACTTGATCCCATCTACCCTGGGAAAGGTTTTATTGGCTTCGAGTTGGGACCCACTACGAATGATATCCACCTTGAGCAGGGCTTCTTTTGAGGCACCACCATGATACATTGATAGCAACTGTCGTACATCGACGGCAAAGTCTTTTCCGGTGAGAAACCCCAGCTCTTCGAGCATCGCTTCCTCCATGACTTTGATATTCCTGTTTTCACAAAACACCAGAGGGAGCACCAACCAGTAGTTGCGCGTGCCCACCTTTCCATCGGCCCGGTGAAACCCCATGAAAGTTTTTCCTTCAAATCGGGAAATATCCGGAGCTGTCCATTCAACATGGGGCTCTGTGATCTGATAGGCTGAAGCATCGTGATGGACGTTGTCCACCGTAATCGGTGCGCCGGCCGGTATCGGCTGCACTGCTTTCCCGACCACCACACCATACATGAGTACAGGATCTGCCGGTTGAAAATCCTGTGCTGCAAACTTATGCTTGGCCGAGACATCCGCCTGAAGGTGAATATGACGTTCACCAAAGGACACAGATTCTCCCTGTTTCAGGGGTTGCAGGGCGACGATGACATTGTCATCCGGGTGAACTTTCAGAATACGATTTCGCATCGGGAGTGTGGGACTGAGTGGTGGGAAAAAGAAGGGTAGCTGCCGAAACGAAAATAGCGGTCAGCATCTCCAAAACAAATGGCCTGGACCACTTCTTCGAGCCATGCTTCATTTGCGGGCAGTTCGCCTTTTTCGGCATTGATCGCAAATAAATGACAAAGTAATCGACGGAAATATTCATGGCGAGAATAAGAAAGAAAGCCCCTGGAATCCGTAAGCATCCCCTACAAACCGACTCAGGAGCCTCATATTTGACAGCACATCCATCTGCTTGGTCATTCCTTTTGGTCGAGAAACCACCAGGCCGATCCCCCCTGAATTTTTACGCGCGTTGGTCCGTCGTTGAAATTGCCGATCATGGTAGCAAAGACCTCGTTGTCGGCCGGATTCAGGTTGTAGAGGATGGTTCGTCCTCCACAGAAATCGCCAGGGCTTGGCCCACCGGACTGGCGGAACTCACCACAGTGATATCCTCCATCCGAAAGTCATTGCCCTGCACATGCAGGGTCTGGATCATCAAGGTACTGTTTCTTCCTCGATTGATCTCTTCAAAATGATCACCTAACGTGGTGATGGTGGAATAGCAGCTTTCTTCCCGTACTGCAATCCGGGTGTTTCAACTGTGGATGGCCACCTGTTATTATCTGTTTTTGTCAAATGCTATTCTGTTTTGTGGGGTAGACAGGCATATGACTCACTCTTCACCAATGCATTCACAAAACATGCGCTTTTTCTGGTCTCATAAGTTGATCCGCTACCGTATTAATCGTAATATTGCAATATATCTTTATAGCAATGGGTATCACCAAAACCAATCTGTACGATTCCAAAGACATTGAGCTATCTGCCATGGCCAAGGCCCTGGCCCATCCGGCCAGGATCACCATCATCCGTTGCCTGCTCCGGTCCAGATCTTGTATTACCGGTGACCTCACCAATCAGATAGGTCTTGCCCAGCCTACCATTTCTCAGCACCTCAAAGAGCTGAAATCCGTAGGGATCATCCAGGGTACGATCTCAGGCACGGCCATCAACTATTGCATCAATCCCGACACATGGGGGACTATCGCCGATACCTTTGCTACTCTGTTCGCCGAATTTGATACAAACCAAAACTGCTGTTAAACATGAACCAATCTTCTGACCAACTGAAGTCCATTGTCCGTGAGAAATACGCGGAGATCGCTAATCAGCCTACATCCGACAATGCAGCTTCCTGCTGCGGATCCGGTCCAGTTTCCAGCAAGGTGTACAACATCATGACGGACGACTACACCGGGCTTCCGGGCTACGAGCAAGATGCAGATCTTGGCTTGGGCTGCGGACTCCCCACACGGTTTGCTCATATCCGACGAGGGGATGTGGTCATTGATCTGGGCTCAGGCGCAGGCAATGACTGCTTTGTAGCTAGGCACGAAACCGGCCCCGAGGGAAAAGTCATTGGCATCGACTTCACCCCGGAAATGATTCGGAAAGCCCGTGCCAATGCGGAAAAACTTCGCTATCACAACGTCGAATTTCGCGAAGGAGACATCGAACACATGCCCCTCAATGATCATGTCGCCGATGTGGTGGTGAGTAACTGCGTCCTCAACCTTGTGCCTAATAAGCGGGCTGTGGCTCAGGAAATCTTCCGGGTGCTGAAGCCAGGCGGCCATTTTAGTATCTCAGATATTGTGCTGGTGGGAGAACTTCCGGAGGAACTACGGGAACAGGCAGAACTGTATGCCGGTTGCGTATCGGGCGCCATTCAAATGAATGACTACCTGAACATCATGAAAGAATCCGGGTTTCAGGATCTTACCATTCAGAAAAAGAAATCCATTCTCATGCCCGATGATATTTTGACAAAGTATTTGTCGGAAGAAAAGATCAGGGCATTTGCCGAGAGAAATATCGGTATTTTCAGCATCACTGTATATGGGAAAAAGCCCGGAGATATGGGAGGATCGGAAAAGTCAACAGGATCGGTTCAAACATCCGAATGCGGGCCAGGCTCAGGGTGTTGTTAAGCGCATTTCCCATTCAAAATAAAAAACAAATTCCTGTTCGTTAGAACGAACAGGAATTTGTTTTTACAGGCGGAGAGGGAGGGATTCGAACCCTCGGTAGCTCTTTCGAACTACGCCGGTTTAGCAAACCGGTGGTTTCAGCCACTCACCCACCTCTCCGTATTTTGCTCGACAAAGATAGTAAACCGAGATGAATTCAATAACTTTTTTTGGGAATTCATCTGCCAAAAAAACTCTCCAGAGGGGATTTACGTTTTTTTCCGCTTCTGCGTTACCTTCATGCAGTGATCCGTTATCTCCTCCACCGGATTTTATGGCTAATACCAACGCTCTTGTTGGTAACAATCGTCACGTTTTTCCTGGCCAGCGGGTCACAATCTCAAAAGGCCATTGCCATGTGCGCAGATCCGGGCTCCGGGGGTCACAGCGCGGCTTATTACTTTCGCTGTCTCGAAACGCAAAAGCAGAAATCAGGGCTGGACAAAGCACCCTTTTTTCTTTCTATACACCCTTTGTCAGAACCCGATACCCTGTACCGCATATTTGATCCGATTGAGCTCCAGGCTGTACGCAGGCTAGCTTTTTCCTACGGAGACTGGGCGCGGATCGAAGCCTTTCGCCGAGCTGTCATCGGGTTATTGCTGGCCCTGGATTTCGTTCCAGCCGGCGACTCCCAGAAACAAAGCTACCTGATCCAGGATATCCGTGAAGGCAGCCGCGGATTGCTTCGGCAAGGAGATACCCGGTCGATCCAGCAACAATTGGATAGCCTGAAAACCTATCTCAGCCTGGCAAATCTACAGAGCCCGATGCCAGCATTTCAGCAGCTAAAGACTACCTGGAGTGATCTTGTGCGTCATCCAGCACGGTGGCGGACCTTTGTTCCGGTGCCGGCCTGGCACGGCTGGGACAATCAATACACGAACTGGCTCTCAGCTGTCATCTTTCATTTCGACTTTGGTCGAAATGATGCCAACCGCGATGTGAGCCGATCCATCCGTTCGCTTCTGCCTCGCACGATGCTTTTTGCAGGGCTCGGGATCCTTCTGGCATTTTTGATGGCGATTCCGCTGGCGATGTGGTCAGCAGCCAACGTAGGGAAAAAACGGGAGCGCATGGTGGCTACCGGCCTGTTTATGCTGGACAGCCTCCCGTCGTTCTGGCTAGGGCTTATGCTGCTGTTTTTTCTGGCCGACCCGGAATATCTGGGCTGGTTTCCCAGTTCATGGGAGCCGAATGCTCCGTTTTGGCAGCAAGTTCACAGCATGATCCTGCCTTTGCTGGTCTATATCAATGGCTCCCTGGCCTTTCTGACCCGCACGCTCAGGGCCTCTATCCTGGAAATTCAGCGGGAACCATTCATCCTCACAGCGAGGGCTCAGGGATATTCACAACGCCACATTCTTTGGCGCCACACCTTGCGCCCCGCCCTCTTACCCATGATCACGGTGATCGGTACAGTATTTCCGCTGCTGGTGAGTGGTTCGGTGATCCTGGAGGAACTATTCAACATCAATGGTCTGGGCTACACCATCCTAAAAAGTACCCTCAGTAATGAAAGGAATATCGTGTTAGCGGTTTTTACCCTAAGCAGCCTTCTCACGCTGCTGGGATATTTTGTCTCCGACTTGTTGTATGCCTGGGCCGATCCCAGGATTCGTTTCCACCAATTACCTCCCAGCCGATGAACCAGCAGATCCCACACACAGCCCGCAACTGGTGGCGACGCTGGCTCGTGATGCGTCGGGTAAGATGGATTCTGTGGTTTTTCGGTATTCTGGCGCTGCTTGGGCTGCTGTCACCACTCTTATCGAGCGACCTGCCCATCCGCTGCAATTTTCAGGGGCAAACGAGATATCCACTGTTTCAGTCAGGAACTGTCATGCCTGTTCGTCTGGATAATGGCGATACCATCAGGCAGGCAGTTCACAGAATTCATTGGGAACAGTTGGAAACCGAACGAGTGTGGTGGACCCTAATTCCTTATGGTGATCGGGCCCGGCAAAGCCATCAGGCGATTTCTCCATTGGGTGTTCAGCAAATGCGAAACGGGGAGGCATTGTCGCTTAGAAACCGGCATTGGCTGGGCACCACACAGGAGGGGAGAGATATGCTGGCTCTGATGCTTCGGGGCATTCGGGTGTCGCTGGGCGTTGGGTTCCTTGCCACTTTGCTGGCCGGTTTGATCGGATTTACCGTTGGGAGCATCGCCGGGTACTTTGGCGATGATCGTCTAAGATTGCCATCAGGTGCGGGGTGGATGATGCTAGGGACGATTCTGCTGGCTTTCTGGCTGGGATTTGGGCGAAAAACTGTGGCCCTAGAACATGCCGAGGGTTGGGCCTGGTGGGGAGAGTGGGCCAGTGGGCTTGTGTTGTTTCTGATCGTTTCAGGAGGCATTCTCTGGCCTCTCTACAAGTGGAGATGGACAAATAGCAACCGAAAAAAACCTGTGCGGGTCGATTTCTGGCTGTCGCGTTTCATCGAAGTGCTGGATTCATTGCCTCAGTTGCTTCTCATCATCGCACTGGGAGCCGTCCTGTCACGGGACATCTGGACCTTTATCCTGTTGATTGGGTTCACCAGTTGGAGTGGCGTGGCCCGTTTGGTACGGGCCGAAAGCCTCCGCGTCCGGAATGCCGACTACATCACATCGGCGCGCATTGCCGGCCTTCCATCCCGACGGATTCTGACACATCATGTTTGGCCGATTGTGTTGCCAGCACTGCTTATTCCCCTGGCTTTTGGAGTTGGGAATGTCATGATTGCAGAGAGTAGCCTGTCATTCCTCAACATCATCGAAAATAGTGGCTCCTGGGGGGCCATTTTGTCTGCGGCCTACAACGTACGTCAGCTCTGGTGGATGCCGTTATTTCCGGGACTGGCCATTTTCACTGTTGTGCTGGCTGTGAATGTGCTGGGCGAATCGCTTCGCAAGGCTATTTCGGGCAATTAACAAAAACCTTTTCCTATCTTGCGATTTGATAAAATCATAG
>CAZLKP010000264.1:0-6982 GCA_964560095.1 uncultured Bacteroidia bacterium | reverse complement strand
ATCGGGCGGAGTAAGGGCTTACCCCGCCTGTCACGTTCACCAGGGCTGAGCCCGTTGCCCCACCACCGTCAGGTGTCGTCTGCACCGACACCCGAAGAGGAGCAGGTGCATTCAGGCGAACCAGGTTTGTATCCCGACATCCGTTTCCATCGACCGAAAACACCTGATAATTGCCCGGTCTGAGGTTGGAAATGACATCCCCTGTGTCGCCTTGCTGCCAGTTGTGAATCATCGGAAGCCTCCCGCCGATGACTTCCAGCCGGATGCTGCCGTTTTCATCACCAAAACAGGTGGGGTCCGTCACACCTGGAATCACCAGCGGGTCCGGAGCACGAACAACATCAATGTCTGTCACCACGCTGCACCCGTTTTCGTCCCTGAGGGTCACCCGATATGTGTCTGGGGATAGGCCGGCGAGGAAATTCCCAAACGGCCCATGATCCCAGACAAACGAGTATCCACCTGCGCCCCCGTCGGCATCCAGGATCAAAGCCCCATCTGACAATCCCGGACAGGCATGTTTCAACTCCTGAATGCGAAGCCGGAGAGAATCCGGGTTGGAAATCAAAACAGAATCAACCGCAGTGGCGCCATTTTGATCTGTGACGGTCAGCTTGTACCATCCTGCGGAAAGGGCGGTGAGCAGGAGGCTATCTTCATTGGGATCGTGATGCCAGAGAATTGCGTAGGGTTCCACACCACCGACAATCTGCGCTGCCAGCACGGCATCCGATCCATCGACACATCGAATAGGCTCCAATAGCTTCAGCATGGGTTCCAGCCGGGGGGGCATGCTCAAATTGAAAGAATCTGCCCAGATACAACCTGTCACACTGTCGGTCACCTGCACCCATTGGTAGCCTCCGGCCAACTGCTGTATGGATGGCTGATTGACGGAGGGTGCCGAGGACCAAAGGTACCGATACATCCCACTTCCGCCATTTACCTGCACCTGAGCTGTTCCGTCCCGGGCTTCGAACGCGCTCACCTGGTAACCATTGTAGTCGGAGGTCACTGTGAGGGAAGCAGTAACAGAAACGACCTGGATATTCAAGTGGTTCTGGGAAAGAATGGCACAGCCCGTAGCAGACACCTGCTGAATGGGCTGCCCAACAGGTGCCTGAAGGGCACCGATGTAAGAGACTCCATAAATCCTGTACTGATCTTCCGGAAAAGTATTCAAATCGACGGTTGTTCCGGGAAGAATCAGCAAGATGCGATTGAGGGCATCCGTCACCACGTAATCGTAGGAGGCGGGGCCAGTGCCGGAGTTACTGATCTGTATGGAATCGGATTGGTTGTCTTTGCAAATATAGTCAGATACATTCGCCAATACAGTAGTGGCCTGGGCGAAACAGGGAGGAGCCGGATTAACGATTCCTATACGATCGATTCCCAGATCAAGCAGGGCCTGATACCCGATGCCATCAATCCGGATCTGAAACTGGGAAGACAACATGGTATCGGCGATGCTCCAGGTGACGGTAGTCCAGGCACCATACCAGGCAGTATCTGTTCCCTGGTACACCCAGGTGTTTCCGCCGTCTTTGGAGAAAAAGATTTCGACTCCATCGCCTTCACCGGATGCGGGTCCGGGATTGATGATACACATCTCCAGATCAAGGGTGGCTCCCGGATATCCAGAAAGGTTCAGGGAAGGACTGATGAGCGAGCTTGGCTGGGGCTGAGGGAGGCTGGCGGAAGGAAAGCGAAGGTAAGAGCCGTTGAAGTCGCAACCGGACAAGGAAGGACGAGAGGCTGCCGGTAGGCTATCTGCGGGCAGCCAACCCGGAGAACTCCCGAGCACCGACCAATTGATCGGAGCTCCGTTAGACCAGGTACCGAAAGACTGGGAGAAAATTGTTGTTTGAGCAAGGAGAGAATGCGTGTTCCCCAGGATCAACACAAACAACAGACTCCACCCGATAACATGGGATAGATTTTTGTGCATGCGTAGACTGCTTAACCTCAATGATCGGGAATACGCAGGTAGGGGAACCGTGTAAGAAATCTGAAGAATTGGTATTCCTTCAGTCCCGATTTCAAATGCAACCTACATCCATGACAAAGAGAATCCAGCCTCAGGCTCCTGAAACGTCAGTTTTGCGCGTTTAACTGGTTATAAACCTGATGAAAGGTTTTTACGGTTCACGAAAAAACTGTCGTTTGTAGGTACCATCCTCACCGGATGCACGCAATTCGTAACGGCCTGGGGGATAGTTTTCCATACTGATTTGAACGATGCCGTCTCCTTTCGGTTCCCGTTTTTTCTCCAGTGCCTTCAACTCGTTTCCTTCCTCATCCAACAAGGCAAAACGAAGCGTTTGCCGCTTGCGGGTATTATATTGAACCTGATAGACATCCGCCTGATCAGCGAGAAAAACATCGCTGACCCAGAACGACTCTATCATCGATGCATGCGCACACACCGGTTCTGAATAGGCAATGCTCCCCCGCCCATCAATCCGGGCAACACGGTAGCAGTATTCTCGCCCATCCTGAAAGCCTCGTTGGTCGGTGAGTTCATAGGTGGTGGTGGTGGCCGTGCCCACAGTCTGGGTTGGTTCTACTGAGCCAATCACCGTTCCTGCGCTCCGACTGCTGTACCTTACCAGCAATTGCACCTGAAACAGTTCCGTGTCACTCAAGCTGTTGTCTTCCCAGCGAATCACAGCCACATTGTTTTGAAACCGGATCGAAACGGACTCAGGGTTGTAGAGGGGTGGCGGAGACCCGTAATCCATTTCTGCCTGCCGAATGTCGTCAATGGACCTGGGATCTTCGCGGTATCCCATCAGCGAAATGGCGAATTTGCATTCTGTTCCGTCATAGCCATCTACATAAATCAGAAACGGGGTTTGGGGATCCACAACTTCCACCGTGAGGACCAGCCGTTGAGTCTCTCTGGGATTGGCGCAATCCAGGTACTGGAAAGTAGCACTGCTGCAACTACCTCCATCGACAATCAGGGCCTGGAGGCCAGCTGGCGTGGTACATTCATAGGGCAAGATTGTAATCTGGTACCAGCTATATGCTTCCTCCGATTCAAACCGATACCAGAGGTCGTTTTCGAAGGACTGAATACAGGTCACCGGCTGTCCTTCCGGAGTTTCTGCCGTGGTCGTTGAGGCAGCACGATTGGTCTGGTCATACAGGGTTTCCCCTGCTTGAAGGACAACAGCCAGATCACAGGCATCATGGAATGGCTGAGCCGACAGGATCAGCGAACAAAGCATACCCAGGCAGATCCACCCGACATTCAGGAATGGAGACATCGCGTTTTATTCTGTGTGTTTTCCTCCACCTCATTCATCCCATCTCTTATATCACGCCCCCAGAGCGGAAATATTACCTGGATCAGGCACTGCAGCGTGTAGAGGACTAGGAATATCCGTCTATTCGAATAAAAACCCAGCATGAGATTCACCTTGTTTGTGCTGCTGATCCTATTCAGCAAAAGCTACGCTCAATCTGCCTTTTCCCCCATTCCGGCACCCGTGCTCAGCACCTATCTCCCGCATCGTGTTGACCATCTCGAAAGATGGTCTGCGGAGCGAATCCCTCCTTATGTGCGACCAGATGCAGCTGCTAATGAACCCTTTTTTCCTACGACTCCCCAGATGATCCAGCGTCCTCTCTCCACAGCCGGACAAACCAGATGCGAAATAACCGCTGCAGGCGTGTTGCTGACAGCCGACAGATTTCACAACCGAGCTTCCGGTGAATGGCTGACCGTTGAAATCACAGATTACACGGCTTGCCTTTCCCGAATCCAGGAGTCCATTCACCATTTTTCCCAATACCATATCCGGTCTGGTGATGATGAATCCCATCAGTTTTTTCTCAATCCGGGGACTAAGGTGCGCATCAGCGGAAGCCAGAAGCCGGGAGGGGAATGGAAAGGGGTATTCATTATTCGGGATAGAATTCAGGTCTATATGAAATATGGTACCAAAGGATTCCCCCCTGATTACTGGTTTCTGGTTGATGTATTCAGATACAGCTCTCTTTCCGACCTGATCGAATCATTCCTGGCAGAGCCCCATCTGCGAGAACCCATGCCTATTACCCCAGGGGATCCTCTCCCGGATGAGCTAGGAGAATTTCGGGCCATATCAGCAGCCACAGCCATTCGGGCATATCCGGAGGCTCAAGTTAGGCGGTATCAAAACGATTCGGGCAATCTCATGCATTGCTATGCTTATAGCAACCGACAGCAGGTGCTATGGTCCAGACTGATGGCTGAAGTCCGCATGACAGCCCCCGAATATCTCCACAAAGGCCATTTGGTCCCTTTTCAGGGAATAGCCAATGACATCAGTGGCCATATCCGATGGCCCCGACAATGCCAGGATGCCATAGAGCTCACTGCTTTAATCCATGATGACATGATCCTCCGGATTCTGGCTGAGGGATGTCACGACCCGAAAGCATTGATTCAGGATATGGCAGAATGGAAAAACTGACAGGCTTACACCTGTACCTGCTTCCAATTTCCCCGGCGAAAAATGGCAACACACAGCAAGGCCAGCAGAGATTCAGAAACCAGGACAGCGGCATATACGCCATTTTCTTCCCAACCGACCGCATCGACCATACGACCATAACCCATGCGAGGCGATCTGAACTGCCCAGAAACAGATCAGGTTGAGAATAGTGGGTGTTCGCGTATCTCCTGCGCCATTGAAAGCATGGGCGAGCACCATGCCGTAGGCAAAAAACGGATATCAAGCTGCTGATGAATGTGCAGACTCCCGGATCATGAATGGCTATCACTTTCGTTTTGCCACTGAAGAGGGGAAGCGGCGTAATCCGGCCCCGGCCACCAAATTTTTGGCCTCCCGTCGGGGTGTTTTTCCTTCTCCCTTCTCTACTCTGCACGCTAACTTCAGACCTCTCTACTCTTTCTGATTCATTCCCTGCGTGATGTTTCGCACCATCTCAAACTGGCTGAAAAATTCTGCTCCGATCACACGCAGAATCGTGTAGGTAGGAATGGCCAGAATCATGCCGCCAACGCCTGCAAGGTTGGCGCCCATCAGGATCACAATAAAGATTTCCAGTGGGTGGGCCTTCACGCTACTGGAATAAATGAATGGCTGAAAAATGAAATTGTCTAGAAGTTGCACCACCACAAACACCCCAAAGACCATTCCAAGAAGTGGCAGAATTTCGGAGTAAAAATCCATATCCAGCGAACCGATAAGGGTGAGCGAAAGCCCAGTTAAGCCTCCGATGATGGGCCCTAGATAGGGAATCACATTGAACAGCCCGGCAAAAAAACCGATCACCGCAGCATTTTCCACGCCCAAAATACCCAAACCGATGGCAATGAGTCCTCCCACCAGCAGCACCTCAATCAATATCCCAATAAAGTAGCGCGACAGCAGATTACGAATGGTCACCAGAACTTTATCGACTTTCTCCTCAATATCATCCGGGATCAGTGCCTGAATCATGTTGCGGCCGATACTTCGCTCCTTGAGCATAAAGAAGGAAATGAATGCCACTGAGAATATCCCGATGAACAGACTACCTGTAAACCCGACAATGTCCCCGGCAATAGAGGAAATCTGAACCGTTTGTAACAGATCGGTCACTAGCCCCTCCAAATATACCACCAGATCGAAATCTGGTGGAGCCAGCTTGTATTCCTGGATCAACGCTTCCAGAGATACAATGGGTTCTGCGAGGCTACTTTCCAGATCTTTGATATTGACCGTGTTCTGAAGTTTGAGAGTCTGATCGGCCAGGGTTGGAATAAACAGGGAAAACAGCGTGATAAAAATCCCAATCAGTGCCAGTAAAGAAATCACCGCAGCGAGGCTGGCCGGCATCTCAAATCGTTTGATTTTGATCTTCAGCAGCAAATTCGTGATGGGCCGCCCGATTAGTGCAATCACCGCAGCCGCACAGAGGTAAGCGATGATATCGCTAAAAAAATAGAAAGCCAGCGCAATCAATACGATGGGCAGGGCAATCAGAATGATTCTGGTGCGGCGATTCATATCCGAAACTTACGCGGAAGGAGGATAAGAGGCAAGGAGGTATGTGGGCAAAAAGGTATAGAGGAATTATCTTGTTTCTCTATTCCTGAATGAAGCGAAGTCTGGCTTGTGGGATCGCCCCCCAACTCTCAACTCTCATCTCTGCCTACTTTTCCCCACCTTTGTCACATGGCCGAACAGCTAAACAGAATTCTTTCGACGTCACAGGGTGAATTCCGCGACCGTGGATCGAAGTTTTTTGCCCATGCCATTCCGGTAGTATCGCAGGAGGGAATCAATAAGGAGATGACAGCATTGAAAAAACAATACCACGATGCACGCCATCATTGCTATGCTTGGCGGTTGGGACGGGATGGCGAAGAGACATTCGCCCATGACGATGGGGAACCTTCACACTCGGCCGGGGATCCGATCCTTGGTACCATTCGCAGTGCTGCCCTGACGGATGTCCTGATCATCGTCATTCGCTATTTCGGAGGAACCAAACTCGGTGTCCGTGGACTCATTGAGGCCTATCGCACGGCCGCAGAAGACGCCATCTGCCAGGCAGCAACTGAAGCCATCATTCCCTGCATTCAATTTCGGGTGGATTTCGCCTATGAAGACACCTCACTGATCAACCAGTTGCTGCATCCATTCGACATCACGCAGGTGGAAGCCAGTTACACCGATACCTGCTCCGTCACTTATGCCATCCGGTCGGAGACGTTTCAGCAGATCCGGCAAACCTTCGAAGACAGCGGGTTAGAGATTGTGGAATTGGAGGAGGTGTATTGAGGTGGTCGGTGACCAAAATAAATTGACTTTTGACCTTCGATTTTTGACTTTTCCTAAAACTTCATCGTGAGGCCCAAACTGGGTAGCACCGGCAACTGATACACCACCTCAAACCTTACCCGGTCAAAGTAGAAAATATTGTTTCTGTCGTAGGCATTGATCAGGGTAAGATCTGCCTCCAGAAGGATCTTGTTTCC
>CAZLKP010000263.1:0-7023 GCA_964560095.1 uncultured Bacteroidia bacterium | reverse complement strand
GCGGAACTGGTCATCAACGGGCAGTACTGGGATGTGCAGTCCTGCAGGGGTGGAGCCTGGGTCGTAGCGATTCCGCAGCAGGTTTGGGATTCTTCCCGGGTGGAAATTGTCCTGACGGTTCGGATGCTGAAGCCGGTTGCTTTTTCTCCGCCTGTGCGGCTGTATGTGAACCCGCCGATTTGTCTGCTCACCCGAGAGCAGCTGGAGGCTTTCAGGCCCAAAGCACCGGAGGTGGTACAAGAGGCTGACTCGATTGCCATTATTCCGGCTTATTACAGAGCGCATGGCTGGGAATTTGATGCTTTTGAGGCGCTGTTCAACCTGCAGCCGGTGCTAGATCTTCGACTGAAGACCATCTTTTTCCCGTTTCCTCCCGATCGGCGTATGCTGGCGATGTGTGAGCACTACGGGCTGCGGCAAATTCGGAAGATTCCGGATAACTCCACGGTGATGTGGGCAGCGTGGTATCCACGCGCTCCGGGGATGAGTCCCATTCCGGATGCCTGGTGGCTCGATGAGACGGCACGCCGCACACAATATTATGGCGTGTGGCTGGAGATGGACCAGTTGGTACAGATCCCTGTGGAGCCCGAGGGGAGAGAGAACATCGTTTATCTGTTGCTGGGAATGTTGCTGTATGTTTCACTCTTGAAACGCGTGTTCCCAGCAATGTTTACCCTACAAGTCAACTGGCTCTGGCCGGGGAAATCTGGGAGCAACAATCAGGAATTATTGACCTCTTTGCCCGGGAGCTTGTGGATCTGGATGTTGTCTCGATGGTTGATGTGGGGGGGTGTGGTGACACTGGTGGTGCTGATGCTTCGCGATCAGGGGCTCTGGCTGGGCCTGAAGCCGGAGCGAACGGTAGGCGTTGCCTGGCATTGGTTAAGTCATACAGATTCTTCCTGGGAACTTCTGGGTAGATCGGTGCTGTTGCTGCTGGGGATTGATGTGTTTCGGTATGTATTATCAGCACTGGGAGGAGTGGCCTTTGCCATTCCACACTTTGTACAGTCGGTTGTGAGGCTGGATCTGATGGCAAGCTTTCCGCTTGTGTATCTGATGGGAGTTCCCTGGGCAGCTTCCATGCTCTACCCGGAATACGGCGGCATCGGCGTATGGATGGGTGTGGGATTGTGGCTGCTTCATGCGATTCGTCTGGGGATATCCACCAGCCTAGGCCTTCAACAATTTTATACCTTTTCCGGTGGGTCTATTTTTTTGTATATTTGCAGCCTCAATGTAGTTCCGTACTTTCTTTTATGGTAATCCGAGGGGAAAAGTCCGGATCAACCACCGTGATCAAACTCCTTTTTCCCGGCATAGGGCTCTATGCAGCTACTCCATTAATCTGAGGGATCGGTGTTGCATAGAGGTCGTGTATGGCATGCCTGCATGGATTGTCATAGATGTTACCAGGAAGTTTTCATAAGGCGCCACTCCCAAGCAGCCCAGTATGAGTGAACAGGTCGAAAACAAACCCGTCAAAAGCATCCTGATTTCCCAACCAGCTCCCAGTGATCTGTCCAATTCTCCTTATTCCCGCATCGCCGAAAGGTGGGGGATACAAATTGATTTCCGGAAATTTATCCAAGTAGAGGGTGTTTCCATCAATGAATTCAGAAAGCAGGGAGTCAATCCCCTGGATTTCTCTGCCATCATTATGTCCAGCAAAGTGGCGGTTGACCATTTTTTCCGGTTTATTGAAGAAATGCGGATTGAGATGCCGCCTGCAACCCGGTATTTCTGTGTGGGAGAGAGCACGGCGAAATACCTTCAAAAATATATCGTTATCCGTAAGCGAAAGCTTCACGTAGGAGAGCGGAGATTGATGGACCTGATGCCTCTGGTCCAGAAGTATAAAAAGGAGAAGTTTCTCTTCCCTTGCAGTGACGTGACGCGCAATCAGCTTACGGGCGAAATGGAAAATCTCGGTATTGATGTGACCGAATCTGTGATGTATCGCACGGTCGCCTCTGATCTGTCAGACCTGAGAGATATTTACTACGACATGATCTGTTTCTACTCGCCATCAGGTATTCAGTCTCTGTATAAGAATTTTCCCGATTTCGAACAGAATCAGACGCGGATTGCGGTATTTGGCCGCACGACCAAGGAAGAAGCTGAAAAAGCCGGCTTGCGTCTGGACCTGATAGCTCCACAACCAAACCAGCCCTCAATGACCGCTGCGATTGAGACATACCTCAAAACCACCGGGCAGGAGATGGTTTTGTAACTCTTTTTTATTCTGCGTTAGGGGAAAAGATGACAGGAGAAAAAGGTATGTAGGAACAAACTTTCCGGCAGTCACAACCAGCGCATCGTTTGGTTTATATGGAAAATATCCAGACATTTAGACGTCTTGAAGCTACAGTCACGTGATCATTATGAGAAACCTTGCGCTGACCCTCTTGCTAGTTGCAGGGGTCTTTTCCATTACTGTAGGTCAGGTGTTCGTGCAGAATACCATGTACAACTACAATCGTTTTGTGTATAATCCGGCTGCCGCAGGCCTTGGTCAGGCAGGCATGGAGGATGGCATGAACCTTACCCTGCTGGGTAGAGCCCAATGGCTGGGGATCGAAGGGGCTCCCAGTATGTCCACCGTCGCCTTCCACAGCCCGCTTGAAGGGCTGAGCTCTGGTCTGGGTGGATATCTGATTGCCGATAGGATCGGCCCCATCACCACCACCGGCATCAATGCAGCTTACTCCTACCACATTGAATTGGGTACTTCCGGCAACCGGTTGAGTATCGGTGTCAATGGGGGATTGTTGCAAAAATCAATCAGTGCCACCTGGGAATATTATGGCCCCGTGGATGATCCGCTGGTTCCCCGTGGGCAATACACTGCAGGGACCATCGTGCCCAGTCTGGGTGCTGGGCTGTTTTTCACCGGAGACAAATTTTTCGTTGGTCTCTCTGGCCAGGATCTTCTGGAACCATCTCTTGAGGCTTTGCTGATGACCCAGGTAGGGGAAGATTCGCGGGTTCCGAGGAGTTTTTTCCTCTCCGGTGGTTATACTTTTAAACTGTCTAATCAGTCGTCTTTGGAGCCTCAGGTGTTCGTCAGAACGGATGGAACGTTCCCGCCTCAAGTGGATGCCTCATTGTTTTGGCGTTATAAACCGATCGTTTTTGGCGCATCTTATCGCTTTTTTAACGATTCCTTCTCCGGAATTTTGGGCTTCAATGTACTAGATCGCACCTTCATTGCGTATTCATATGACTACACATTGAATTCCCTGAATGCACCTCAGGATATATCCTCTCACGAGCTCATCCTGTCATTTACCTTCCCTTCACGGGGAAGAAGCGGGGGGCAGATCAAGGATAATCTGGATGATATTGATGACGGAATTTAGCCGGTAAGATGGTACTGCTGAGAGTTTTTTTAGGGTTTGTAAAAAAACTGACGCTTTTACCTTCGAGCCATTCAATAAAGTTCCTAAACTAGCGTAATAATTAGCGAGTGCAGGTACAACGGCTTACACACTTCCAATTGTTGCACATTTTACTTGTCAAACTCACCCTCATCGCACAGAATACTTATTGAAATTGAGCGCAGATATGAAAAAGGTACTCTTCACCCTCACAGTCCTGGCGTTTTTGGCAACAGGATGCGGGCTGTTCGGCGGCAAAGGAACAGGACATCATGGTGAGCTTACCGGCGTGATGGATCGCCCGGAATGGGATCAGTATCAGCCTATGGGCATGGTCTATATTCCACCGGGTTCTTTCCACATGGGGCAAAATGATCAGGACGTTCCCTACTCCCAGATCGCCCATAACCGGCAAATCACTATCAGTGCGTACTTCATGGATGAGTACGAGATCACCAATAATCAGTATCGTCAGTTTGTCTATGGCCCCGGCGCCAATGAGACCAACGCCGTACAGGAAAATGGTGCCCTCGATACCATTGATCCTCGCCTTGCGGAGGTTATCGTCCCAGATACCACTGTCTGGTCACGTGACTTCGTGTACGCCTATAATGAGCCTCTGCTCGAAAATTACTTCTGGCACCCCGCCTTCGACAACTATCCGGTTGTCGGTGTGAATTGGTATGCGGCACAGGAGTTTTGCAAATGGCGTACGGCTCACCTCAATCTCTACCGTGAAGAAAAGGAATTGGCTCCTATGCCGCGCTTCCGTCTTCCTACTGAGGCCGAATGGGAATATGGTGCTCGGGGCGGGTATGAACACAAAATCTATCCCTGGGAAGGTCCTTACCTGCGTAACTCTAAGGGATGTTTCCTTGCGAACTTCAAGCCAGGCCGCGGCGACTACATCGCTGATAACTTTGAATACACGGCGCCTGTAGGCTCATATTTCCCCAATGATTACGGTCTGTATGACATGCCGGGGAATGCCGCAGAATGGTGTGAGGATGATTTTGAAGAATCAGGCTATGCCTACGCACACGATCTCAACCCCGTGTATTACAACCCTAAGTTCACCGACCGGAACAGAGAACCCAACTCCGGTGCGAAGATTCGTAAAGTGATTCGTGGCGGATCCTGGAAAGATATTGGCTACTTCTTGTCTAATGGTACCCGTACCCATGAATACGCTGACACGGCTAAATCATTTATTGGCTTCCGTTGTGCCATGACCGTTATTGGTCGTTCCGGCGCAGTTAGTGGATTCTAATTGACAGTTTGGCCCCGCTTTTGACGTATACAATTTCAATCGGTGCAGCATACAGCTGCACCACCACTCTGTGGCTACCAATTTCATCAGGCAAACAGAACGTAAACATTAAGGAGAGTTCAAATGGCAAAGAAAAAAGGTTTTCTTAAGTCCCAGGCCGGAAAGGTGACTTTGAACTTTATCTACGGTGCTGCAGCGGCAGTTGTTATCGTAGGTGCACTGTTCAAAATCCTGCACTGGGAATTCGCTAACGAAATGCTGATCGTAGGAATGTTCACTGAAGCATTTGTATTTCTGGTATCAGCTTTCGACCCCCCTGCAGACGAATATGCATGGGAAAGAGTGTACCCAGCCCTCGAAGATCCCAATGCTGCTTCAGCAGAGCTTCCGGATACTTCCTGGACTCAATCACTCTCGCAGCTTGACGGGTCCGTATTTGGGGAGCTGTCAACCACCATCACAGGTCTGAATGACAATGTGAGTAAGCTTTCTTCTGTCACTGATGCAGCAGGAGCTACCAATGAATATGCCGAGAAAATCAAAGAAGCTTCTCAAAAGATCGAAACTCTGAGCTCCAGCTACTCTGTAGCTGTTGATTCTATGAGCGGCTTTGCCAATGCGGCTGCTGATGCTCAGGCTTATCATAGTCAGGTTCAAGAGATTACCAAGAACCTGAGCTCTCTGAATTCCATCTATGAGCTGGAGCTTCAGGATGCCAAGACGCATCTCAAGTCACTCAATCAGTTCTACGGTGCGATGACTGACGCTATGCAAAGTATGGTGGAAGCCAGCAAAGATGCCGAGGAATACAAAACTGGTATGTCTGCCCTCAATACCAATCTGCAGCGTCTTAACAATGTGTATGGTAATATGCTGAATGCTATGTCCGGAGGAACACAGTAGGCCCCGTACCTTTCTCTTACTCATTTTTCTAACCTAATCGAGAAAGAACAATGGCATCAGGAAAACTATCACCACGGCAGAAGATGATCAACATGATGTATCTCGTGTTGCTCGCCCTTCTCGCCATGAACGTTTCCGCTGAGATCGTGAATGCCTTTGAGAATATCAAAGTCAAGCTCAACAGGTCGGCAGTCGAGGCGAACACCAATGCGACTGACTTCATCGCTGCGATGAAGTCAGAAATCACTGAAGAAGAAAAAAATTCCGGAAAGGTCGATAACATTGGTCTCCGGGATGACACACTGGATCTCGTGAAGTCCAAAACAGCGGAAATGATCGCCATTCTGAACAACCACATCCAGCACATGGAGGATTCCATCGCTGGAAGAGATCCTGTGACAGGAGCACTTGTCAATAAGACTGAGACAGAGAAAAACCTCCAGTATTGGATGGGCTCAGGTAAATCTCAGGAACAGAATGACGGCCGCGGAGCAGGAGAAGCCTATGAGCTTCATCAGCAACTGGATGAGTATGTTCAGTGGATTGTTGAGATGCACAACTCTCAGATCCAATCTGGGGTGGACTCCGCGGGGAATGATAACAATGACCAGAAAATGGTCCTTGATGAAGAATCATTGACCGTAGATCCAGATCCTTCTCAGCTGCAGGATGGCGGAAATAAAAGCTGGGAACGCTACACATTCGAGGGTCCTGTAGTCGCTAATACGGCGAATCTCGAAGCTATAAAGCTCGATATTTTCGAGAAGCAGAAAAAACTGCTCGACCGATTCAACGAGCGCCTGGGGGTAGCTACTTTCAAAGCTGACAAAGTGGTAGCGCTTGTAGCTCCGGAGGCGGAAATCGTCCCTGCCGGACTTCAGTATAAGGCCCGGCTGTTTGCAGTACTTTCTTCTGAGAGTATTCGTCCCAGTTTTAATAGTACATCAGGAACGATTTCTCCTGACGAAGAGAACCCAAGTGTGGGTATCCTCACGATTCCGGCCTCCGGTCGTGTGATCCCCAATAACAAGAACGAAGGAACACAGTCTTACACCGCGACTATCCGTGTGCCCAAAGCCACAGGTGGTACAGAGGACCTCACCATTGAGCGTACCTTCACCGTGCGGAAACCTGAGATTGTTGTGACTTCTGCAGCCATTCAGATTTTGTATGCTAGCTGTGCCAACGACGTCAACATTGATGTTCCGGCCCTGGGTGATGCCTACAATCCTCGGGTTACCGCAACCAGTGCGGAGGTTATAACCAACCAGCAATCCAAGATCAAATTCCGGATTGTTCCGAAAGCTCGTACCTGTGTGGTTACTGTGAATTCGAACACCAACGGACAAAACATCAAGATTGGTGACATCAACTATAAGGTCATTCAGCCGCCTAAACCCTCGATTGACATTCGGGTGAATGGGCAGCAGGTAACAGGAGCCCCCGTTCCGAAGACCTCCAGTGTTC
>CAZLKP010000262.1:0-7048 GCA_964560095.1 uncultured Bacteroidia bacterium | reverse complement strand
CGTATGGATCCATCATGGTGGCGGTGAGGTGACCCGAAATGGCATCAATCTCCCCAGCACTGACGTTGGCATCCTTCATGGCACCGAGAATACAGCGGCGAATGCCTTCCTGGTTGGGGGCCGTCATCGTACCACCATTGCGCTGGCCGCCAGCATTGACATAGCCTCCGGAGATTTCACCATAAATGGTTGCTCCTCGTTCCTGTGCCGTTTCCAGATTCTCCAGTACCAGGATACCAGCTCCACCACCCGGCACAAATCCGGCAGCTGACCCTGACAATGGACGAGAGGCCTGTTCAGGTGCATCGTTAGACTTTCGCGTCAGCACACGCATCGCATCAAACCCCCCCCAGAGATAGACACTGGCAGCATCAGTACCGCCGCAGAGCATGCGTTTGGCTTTGCCGACTTTGATTCGCTCATGTCCCATAATGATGGCTTCTGTCCCAGTGCTGCAGGCGGAGGCATTGGTACTCACATGATTCCCAAGACCCAGCAGCCCTCCCACATAGGCACTCATGCCTGAAGACATGGTCTGCTGAACAGTGGTGCCACCAAGGCGGCGCACCTTGTGTTCGTCTATGTTGTACACCGCGTGGCGAATGGCCCCCGGAGCGGCCATTCCTGTTCCGATATAGCAGCCACTGTCCCAGTCTGGTTCGGATGCCTCTTTGTCAGATATGGCAAAACCGGCATGCGCCCAGGCTTCTACCGCTGCCACAGCTCCATACACAATACCTTCGGCCTTGAGCTTGTTAAGCATGGCCTGGGTAAAACAGGTTTTTCGCAGTTCTTGGTCCACCTCTGGCAGGCCTGCCACCTGGCAGGAAAAGCCCAATTCCTCCATCTGCGGAATGTGCCGGATCCCTGACTTGCCGGCCAGCAAAGCCTCCCGAAATGCCGGAAGCCCGGTGCCTGTGGGCGATACCACGCCCATCCCTGTGATCACAACGCGATTATTCTGCATCTTTCCGGGAAATCATCATGCCTGCCAGTGTGCCTTTACAAGTCATTTCTCCAGCTTCATTGTTCATCCACACCTTCGCTTTTAACTTGTTCAAGCGGAAGTAGAGCTTTTCCGATTCAACATACACGGTTTCTCCGGGAAAAACAGGCATTAGAAATTCTACTTCTGAAGATGTAAACACAAAAGATTTAGGTTCAGGATTTTCATGAACCTGTAACAACCACATGCCCAGTCCCACCAGGCCGATCTGGGCCATGCACTCTGTCAGAATCACGCCGGGTGTTACTGCTCGATCGGGGAAATGCCCGCTGTAAAAGTATTCATCATCCCGAAACCGGTAGGTTCCTTTTGCCGAATCGTCTGATAATGCTGTGAACTCATCCACAAACAGAAACGGAGGTTGGTAGGGGAGGAGGGAATGAATGATGTGGAGGGGATTACTCATCAGGAATTTTTTTCGCCACCATCCACTGGGATGATGGCTCCGTTGATCCAGGAAGCCTCGTCCCTGCACATGAGATAGACCACATTGGCGACATCTTCAGGCGTGGTGAGGCGGCCGAAGGGATTTCTGAGTTGGGCCTGATCTTTCAGGAGATCCTGGCCTGGAATCATTCGCAGCGATGGGGTATCGGTTACACCAGGCTGTAGAATGTTGGAACGAATACCGTATGGAGCAAATTCCAACGCAATAGATCGTGAAATGGCCTCCAGAGCAGTTTTGGCTGCCGAAACTGCTGCATAATTGTACCAGGCCTTCTGATTTCCTTCACTGGTGAGCCCCAGCACGCGGGCATCGCTGGCAAACAATTCCGCCGAAAAAACCGCCTTTACCCAGTCATACAGGCTCAGTGCCATGGCTTCTAGGGTGAGCAGATAGTCTGTGCGACTCAGTTCCTGCTGCGGCTGGCTGAGCCTTTCTCTACTCGTCGTTTCTACGGCCTGGAAAGGGTTATCAGGGTCGAGTTTTTGCCGATCGGGCTGGGTTGCCAGGAGCTTGAGGCTGCCTTTTGACATCGCATGAAGCAGCAATCTTACCCGGCTATGGTCTCCCATGGTTGCGGCAAGTCTGCCCACAGCTTGGGCGATGTTTTCTTCTTTGATCCCATCGATATTCTCGTTCACGACCTCCACGCCATGCTGACGCATGGTGTCCATCCGGGCTTCCAGTTCGCGGGAAGCGGCCCGCCGATCTCTATGGACGATGTACACATTCATCCCTTCGGCAGCCAGCTTTTGTGCCGTGGCAAGGCCCATCCCGCTGCTTCCACCCAGGATCAGCGCCCAGTAATCAGTGCCGGAAAAGGTTTGGGTTATGGCCATTTCAACAAAATTCGTTGCGCAGAAAATCCGGGGCCGAAGCTCAGCATCAAACCGTGATCGCCGGACTGTACTCCATCCTGTAATATGCTATCCAGAACATAGAGGACGGTGGCACTCGACATGTTGCCATAGTCACGGAGAATGGCTTTTGTCGCATTCAGGTCTTTGCCTAATTCTCCGAATAGCCCTTCTACCATCTGGATAATTTTCTTTCCGCCCGGATGGAAAATGAGATGGTCAATATCGTCGATACTCAGCTGGTTTCTTTCCAGAAACGGGTGGATGATCTCATCAAAATGATCGCCGATTTTTTCAGGCACACCCGGATCCAGCACCATCTGAAACCCACTGTTTCTCAGCCGGAACCCCATCATGTGAATGGCGTCGTAGAAGTGGTACATGCCGGTATCAAGGATGGCGGGGCCTTCGTGCTTGTCTTCGCCGCTGGTGAGAATGGCGCATGCGGCACCATCGCCGAAAATTGCAGCACTGACCATATTGGCCATGGAAAAATCATCCCACTGGAAGGTACTCATCGGCGATTCGATGGCGATGATGGCAGCTTTTTTGCCTGGATTGGCCCGGAGAAAATCGTTGGCATACACCAATGCGGAAATCCCGGCAGCACAGCCCATTTCTGTCACCGGAAGCCGAACAATGTCCTGCTTCATCCGAAGTTTGTTGATCAAATAGGCATCGACCGAGGGGATCATGAAGCCCGTACAACTCACCGTGATGATGAAATCAATCTCATCAGGACTCAGGTCCGCCCGGTCTAGGGCTTTAGCCAGCACCTTCTCCGACAGATCAATAGCTGCTTCCACATACTGATCGTTTTTTTCCTCAAATGTGAGCGGAGCCAGAACTTTGTCTTCGGGCATAATGGAGTACCGGCGATCTACTTGAGCATATTTGAAAATACGTAGCACTTTTTTGCGAAAACGCTCTTCATGGCCAGCCAGATGCCCTTCCATGAATTGCAGTATTTCGTCGGTAGATCGGGTGTAGGTTGGCAGCTGGATGGCCGTGGAAATGATTTTGGGATGTTGACTCATGAACGAAGCGTGTGAGTGTGGGGCGGGAAAGGTAAGAAAGTCAAGAGGTAAAGCTGGCTGAGACCTGGTAGCGGAATGCCCATTTCCATTTGATCTTCGATGGAGAGAGCCCTCCTTTGTGAAGGATATCAGTGAGTTCCTTCCGCTGGAATCCTTTTTTTACAGAAACCAATCCATCATGCCGGGCCATAGGAGAAATTCTGACGACTCGGGCTACCATTGCGAAGGCGTAATAGGCCACAGGCGAACGCTGAAGGTCATTTATTAGCAACCCCAGAACCCCGTCCACCCGGAGTTTGTTCAAGAGAGACATAATCTCCTTTTCACCAAAATGGTGGAGAAAAAGGCTGCAGTGTGCCAGATCAAAGCCGGAATAGGAGTATTCGGGCGAGAGGACATCAGCGGTTTTGTAGGAGATTTCTGGAAAATCGCGGGATTGTTCCCGGGCCAGTGCGATCGAATGAGTGTTGGCATCCAGGCCCACGAGTTCGAGGTTGAGTTGTTGTGCGCGTCCCCAGCGGGCCATTCGGCGTAGGGTATCACCATTTCCGCAGCCCAGGTCTGCGAGCCTGATGGTTTTCTGTTTGATTTCCAGATGGTGATTCACCCATTCCTCCAATGCTGAGATACTAATTCCATTTCCGCCCAGCCTTTTATTGACCCAGGTGATATCGTTGAGGGCTCGTTGTAATTCTTCACCTCGTACCCCAAAATCATCCATGATTTCGGGTTCCGTGGAGCGATGGCGAAAGGAAAGAATTGTCATCTGAGGTCAGTAAACAAAGGATATCGAAAATTACGGCTCACAATCGGACTCACATTCATCGGTAAGCTAAGGAAATATCAGCCTTATCCAGCAGTTTCATTCACACTTAGCCCTTTATTGGTTTTCCGTGCGTTTGATTTACAATCACCGGCAACATAAAGGGAAATACCTTCAGCGCACGAACGCCCAGCTCCATGGCCCGACTTCCCATGTATTTCTGCACCTGTCGCCCCCAAAACAGGCGGCTGCGAAATTGCAGATTCCAGGCTTTTCGGTAGCGATCTTCCATGTCCATCCGGGTGATTTTTCCATTCAAAAATGCGGATACCTCCTCCGACACCAACTTAGCGCTGTGAATGGCCATTGCCATGCCATTACCAGCCAGCGGAGGAATCATCCCGGCGGCATCTCCGGTCATGAGCACATGGTCGGTGATCAGCTCTTTGGGTACAAAAGAGACATTGGAAATCACCAGACTTTTTGGGAGCATTCTTCGATGTGAGTTGAAAAACGCCCGGAGATTGGGATTTTGACCAAGGGTTTTCTCTTCGAATGCTTCGACAGAACCGGCTTCCTTCATGGGAGCGGCCTTGGTGAGATAAGCCACATTTACCCAGTCGTTTTCCACCTTGCTCAGCCCGCAGTATCCTCCGGGGAAATTTTGCAGCTCTACCAAATCCTCCGGAAACTCCGGTGCCTCGAAATAGTTCTTTACACCGACATAATCGACTTTCCTTTGAAAAAAGGGCCGTCTCAGGGTCCTGTCGAGCACCGATCGCTTGCCGTAGCTTCCGATGACCACCCGGCTTTGCCATTGTTGGCCTTCTTTGGATTCAACCGTGAATTGATCTTCTGCAAAGCGAATATCCGCCACCGTCGTTTTTTGCAACACCTCTACGTCCAGTGCTGATGCCATGTCAAACAGATAATAATCCAGACTGTAGCGTCTTACGCTGAAGGCACCCAAACCGAGTTGGGTTTTGACGATCTGGCCTGAAGAAGAGGAAAAATGAAAGCGAGAAATGTTCACGGGTTTGAGTGGGGAGAGGTCTATGTCCAGCGATTCGAGGTAGGGGCGTACCTCATTGGAAATGTACTCTCCACAGACCTTGTTTCGCGGGAAATGACCTTTCTCGATCAGCAAAATACGATGGCCCGCTTTCCGGAGATGAATGGCACTTACCAGCCCGGCCAGCCCGCCTCCGATGATGATGATGTCGATCATGAAGGCGAAGATATGGGAAATCGGGGAAAGTGGTGATTTTCCTGCGGACCCTGCGCGGTCCGTTGGCAAAAAACCAGTCGGTCCATTTTATACACCATCTTCTCAGTGATCTGATTTTCACCCGCATTGATTTTCTATGGCGACAGTATCTACCCTCCATTCATACCTATCCCTGTCTTTTGCTGGGATCCAGCTGTCCAGGGATTGGATCAGTCCGGCAGCTATCGTATCCTTCCCCACGCCGACACCCAATGGGTGCTTCTGGCCAAATTCTGACCAAAAGCCCGATTCCCGATAGATCAGCGGTTTTCCCAATGCCAGAAATTCGTAAAACTTCGTCGGAATTTTTTTCGCCAGATGCGGCAAAGGCTCATACAAACCAAAACCGGCTTCGCAATGCTGAATTAGCCCGATCATTTGTGGATAGGGGACATATTCCTCTCCGCCGATGACCCTGATGTGGGCAGAGTAGGGCGACTGTCGGATCCGGGCCTGCAATTCGGCCCAAAAGCCCGGCTGGGCGCAATACCCGGCAATGACCAGTGGATAGGGCCTGAATTCATGGATCTGTTCCCACCAGTCTATGGTAGCCATGACGCCCCATTCGCGGGCAATGGTCCCGCCATACAGGAAGTAAGGTTGATTCGGAACGGCTCGGGTATCGGTGTTGTGGGCGAGGTGCGCCGGAAAGAGGTTGGGGAGCAGCATGGCTTTTGGTCCAGCGTCCAGGATATCCAGGTAGCATGCTTCCGCATAGGAAACGCGCCACAGCGAGGCCATGGCTTGACGTTCCATGCTGCGTACCCGTCGCGCCAGCCAGCCTCTGAGCCATCGAGGATAATACCTTGCATGGCGGATGTTTGCTGCATAATCTTCGTGAACATCATACCAGATCCTGGCCCCGGTAGCCTGGTGAATCCTTCGGGCAAGCGGAAGCAATTCAGGCGCGTGGATCGTTACAGCATCTGGTTGCAGCTCCTTCGCGAGCCGCATAAACTCCCTGCGGATCGACCAGCGCCGCCAGGACAGTCGGGAAAAAGGCGACATTGGAATTACCTGAATCCCCGATTCCCGATAAGGCGCATTTGCCACATCCTGCCCGGCCACCGATACCTGCCAGCCCTGCTGCACCTGTGACCAGCCCAGCTTGTGAAAAATCCGGGTGTGTCTGGCTGGATTCAGTACTGTGAGGTGAAGCATATGTGGCTTTCGTTCACTCATCGTCTCAGAGATTTGAGGTCAGCCAGGCGTATGATCCCCAATCCAAGCGTTGCCGCTCCGTATGCCAGCGCGGTCACCGCTGTTTTAACAGTCCATGAAATCTCCAGAGGTTGAAGTAGGTAGAATCCTCCGCCGCCCAGTCCTCCCAATATGATTAATTTGAGCATTTGAAGATAAGGAACCTGGATAGGCAATCGAAAATGGAGGTAGGCCGTGTAGGCAATGTTCATCGCCGCGTAGCTCGCCAGGGTGGTCCATGCTGAGGCTACAGCCCCATATTTGGGAACGTAGAGGGCATTCAGAATGACATTGACGAAGATCCCAGCGATGATGATCATATTGACCTGTCTCACATGGCCGGTAGAGGTGAGCAGGGTGGAGAAAATGGAGAATATGCTGTTCACAAATACCGTTAAAAACAGAATTTGCAGGCAGGTATTCATCACGGCGATTTGTTCTCTGCCTGCGAAGCCGAAGCCTGGGAAGCCTAC
>CAZLKP010000261.1:0-7076 GCA_964560095.1 uncultured Bacteroidia bacterium | reverse complement strand
TTCTGAGCACACCAGAGTGAAAACCTACGGAATATTTGGCGGCGTAGATCAGGATCCGCAAATCGCCACACTTAACAATGGCGTCGATATTCTGGTCGCTACACCAGGCCGGATGTTCGACCTTGTGAGCCAGGGCCACCTCAACCTGGATTCAGTTGAGTATTTAGTCCTGGATGAAGCCGACCACATGCTGGACATGGGCTTTATTGATGATATCCGACAGCTCAATCAGCGCTTACCCCGAAAAAGACAAACACTATTTTTCTCAGCTACCATTGATAACCCAATCAAAGAACTCGCCTACAGTCTGGTGAAAGACGCCATCCGGATTCAGGTTTCTCCGAAAAATCCCGTAGCCAAAAACATTGATCATGCGGTAGTAAGAATCAAAATGGAAGACAAACGTTTTTTCCTGGAGAGATGGATCAAAGACCATCCAGAGAGTAAAATACTAGTCTTTGCGCGGACCCAAATCCGGACAGAGAGGGTGCAAAAAGCCCTTGAGCGGGCCAGCCTGAAAGTCCTGGCCATCCATGGGGGGAAAAATCAATCGGAACGAAGAACGGTGATGAATGCCTTCCGCGAAGGAATAACCCAAGTCCTGATTGCCACAGACGTTTCAGCACGTGGCATCGATATCCCGGACGTGGACTATGTGATCAATTACGACCTGCCCGGCCAACCGGAAAATTACGTGCACCGGATTGGGCGGACAGGCCGGGCAAACAGACGTGGACAGGCCATTTCGTTTTGCAGCAGCGAAGAAGAACCCTTATTGGAAAGCATAGAGGCGTATATCGGCCATTCTATTTCAGAGTTAGTCGTTAATCCCGAAGATTATGAAGAAACGATTCTGATGTCTGAAGGAGGCGACCAGGATTGGAGAGCCCTGATGAAGGAGGCCGAAGAAGGTCAGCAGACCAGACGCAAAAAGAAGAAGAGAAAGAAATAAGAGCGGGTGTTGTTCTTATTACGGTTTCATCGAAGAATAAAAAAATCATTGACCCTGATCAATTTTGAGTAGAAATTGTCATCTATCTGACAACCAACACGACAAGCTATGAATACCAGCCGCCGCCTTGCAGCCATCATGTTTACGGATATTGCCGGTTACACTGCCATGATGCAGGAGAATGAAGCCCGGGCCGTTCAGATTCGCCAGCGTCACCGGGAAGTATTTGAACGCCTTCACCAGAAATATCGCGGGCAGATCATTCAGTATTATGGCGATGGCACGCTGAGCATTTTCGAGTCGGCTGTAGATGCCGCCACCTGCGCTGCAGACATGCAGCTGGCGTTTCAAGAGGAGCCCCAGGTTCCCCTCCGCATTGGTATCCATGTCGGGGATATCATGGTTTCAGAAACAGAAGCGATTGGAGATGGCGTCAATGTAGCCTCCAGAGTCGAATCGATGGCCGTGCCAGGCTCTGTGCTGGTGTCGGATACCCTGTTTGACAACATCAAAAACCAAAAAGAATTTCCGGCAGAATCTCTGGGGATTTTCACCTTCAAAAATGTCGCAAAGCCTGTCGAAGTTTTTGCCCTGGCCAGCAAAGGCCTTGAGGTACCGGATCCCAAAAAGCTTAGTGGCAAATACATCAAACGTGAATCCGGGAAAAAAGACTGGTTCAGTCGGCAGCCGATTTGGGTCAAATACGTGGTCGGGTTTGTCCTCTTTCTCATCCTGGCTCCGTTTATCTATTCTCCTATCACAGGCTTATTCGATGCAGGAGCAGCTCCCAATATGGTGGAGTTTACGGATGAAAATGGGAATACCATCACCCGACAGGTGATCCCAAAAGAACAGCGGAAGGACTTGTTTCTAAGTACATTCGAAAACAAAACCGGCGATTCCACCAACTACTGGATGGGTTCGGGACTGCCCTATGCCATGGAACTGGATTTTGACCAGGATCCCTACACCTACAATAAATATGATGAGGGAAGCGAAGTACTTCCGCTCAATGAGTTGATCGAACAAAGCAAAGTCCAAAACTTCGAGTACCTCATCCTCGGGTCTTATGCCACTGTCGAAGAAGGCATTGAGGGTACCGTAAAAGTATATGCTTTACCCAACGGGCAACTCCAGGCAGAAATCACCAGGACGGCCAGCAATATTTTGCCATTGGCCGATAGCCTGACCTTTGCCATCAAGCGTGAGATCGGGTTGCCAGAAGAACACCTTGAGTCCTATACAGATCTTTCCCTTTCATCTGTTCTCACCCAATCGCCGGAAGCCTATCAAAGCTTTATCGAAGGGATTATTGCCCTCAAGAATCAACAACCTGACCTCTTCTCCAAATTGGAGCAACCCATGAAGCAAGATCCTACCTTCGCCTGGGCTTCCTTTAACTATGCCAACATGCTATATTATTTCCAGAGAAGCCCCAACCTCGTCAGGCAATATCTTGATCAGGCGATGGAACACATGGGCCGCATGCCGGAAATATTCAGCCTTTCGATTAAGCAACTTCATTACAAGGTCAACGATCAGCCGGAAAAGGCTTTGAAGCTAGCCAGCCTGATGACACAAATGGAACCGGAAAAGGCCAGCCATTGGTCCGCGTTGATCAGGGAATCCTACCTGCTCAATGAATATGACGTGTGTATCAATGCCCTGCATCAATATCGCCAACTACAGGACGATCCCGATTATGAACGAAGCATGGAAGCCAGATGCTATCTCTGGTTGGGAGAGATTGACAAGGGCCTTGCGGCCATAGAAAGGCATCTGAAAAGTCAGCCTAAAGACCAGGCAGGCATTCTCATGAAAGGTCAGTTTCTACTGGCTCAGGAAAAGGTAGAGGAAGCCCGAACTGTTTTTGAGCAGGGTAGTTTTTTGTTTGATGAACCCGATATCTGGGAGCGGATGCTCCGCCACTGCGATTACGTGGAGGAGCATGGTCAAATGACGAAAGAAGACGCAGCCCGATATCTAGGCCAGTATTGGGTGCAGGGGCTTTCCTCTTTCAGGATTTACATGAAATACCTGGTCGATCACCTGGTGATAAAATCAGGCAAACAGCCCAACATCATTCTGTATCCGCTCGGCGACCATGAATTCGCCATGGTGTATGATGCCACGATTTCCTTTACAGAAGACAGCTTGGCAGGCAATATCACGCACCTAATCATGACGCAGGCATCTGGGGTAAGATTTACCGCTTCCTATGTGGACTCCGGGCTCGTATCCATTTATGATGCCTTCAAAAGCGGAGAGCATGAAACTGCCCTCAGCCTGATTGAGACTTATCAGCCCGACGAAGAAACCGATTCGCGATTCATCGACGCCATGCAGACTTATTTGTCCCGCAAAGAGGATTTGGAACTCACTGAAGAGGCAGCTAAGCCCTATTTGGGAGAGTACAGGTTTGACCAGGTGGCATATCGTCTTATCTGGAAAGAGCAGGCCCTGCACATGGAACAGATCACAACCTCTATGGGCGTGGAGCCCAGCCGGATGTATCCCGCTGGCGAGGGCCAGTTTTTTATTCTCGAAAACCACAAAACCCTGATTAAGCTCGACAATACAGCATCAGGGATGAAACTCGGCTTTGAGCTCTTTGCCAGAGATACCACGCAATGGTCTGAACCCAAGATCTGAGGAATGTGCGTGTATGGGGCATTGGGAAAATACCGGTCCGACACAACAAGTGTTAGATTCGCTGTTGAATGGTCATGATTTGCTATGAATATTCAACCGTCCAGACAAGTCTTGTTTAGATTGCGGGAAAGGTAAAATATTTTAGATCTTACCTGATTATCCTTGCCCCAAGATCCGATGGCTTTTCATGACACAGAAGCTCCCCCAAAAAGCGTTTGTCTATCCCGAAATTCCCGCTCCAACCAGAAAAGAAAAGCTGGGTATGCGGGCTATGATCATTCTTGGGCTGGTGTCGCTGGCCGTGTTTAGCCTTTGGTTTTTCCGCGAAGACCATATGGGGTATCGTCCGCTGGAAGCTATTGCAGATAATTGTCCGAAGATTGACATCATCGGGATCAACTCATTCGGGTATGCCCCCGATGTGCAGAGACTTCTGGGTGGAATCACGAGTCCTTGGAACAAACCCTACTTTTTCTCAGAATGGGGCCCTCAAGGCTATTGGGAAGTTTTCACCACCGATTGGGGGGCATCCTTCGAACCCGCCAGTCAGGAAAAAGCAGCTTTTATGCAAGACGTTTACCTCAACCACATCGCTCCTCACAGCCAGCAATGCCTGGGTAGTTTTGCCTTTTTGTGGGACTTCAAACAAGAGCGAACGCACACTTGGTTCAGCCTGATGAATGCAAAAGGAAATCCTTCGGTCTTACTGAATTGCCTGCAATCACTCTGGGAAAACGAAGCCAGGGTTGAGGTGCCCTTCGCCATTGATGATTTGCAACTGAACGACCATAGGAACGGTTCAAATATCTACCTGGAACCAAGAGAAGTGTATGAGGCATCAATCCGGATCTCAAACCCATCTGATCAGCAGTTGTCTGTTAGATGGGAGATCAGACCTGAAGGGAATTATCGCGGCATTAACGGAGGGGATACAGAGCCGATGCCAATGATTCTGAAGGATGCAATTTTGACCCATGGTCACAACCGTCTTTCCATGAGAACCCCAGGCAAAGAGGGTGCATACCGGCTGTTTTGCTATGTATCAAATCAGGGAGGGCTGTTCAGTACAGCCAACCTTTGCTTTTTCGTGACGCATACACAGTAATCGGGTAGGAGATGAGGGCAAATTTACTTCAGGTGAGTAAATCTGGCCTCATCGTCCTCTCACACCACCATGCGTCCTCTCCATCGGTGTGCATTCAGAACTTGAACCTTTTAGAGCGTAGGTGTGCCCAGGACACAAAAGCCGCCCGGTGATGGGCGGCCAAATTCAGGGGCAACCTGCGGTTGCCTGTTGTCAGGTATAACTAAACCTGGTGATAGGGTCGAAAATTGTTATCGAGCTGAATGCTGTCGGCAGGCATCGCAAAAAATGCCCCCTTCTCATTCACCATACCTTTGGGCACAACCGCCACGATTTTGAACACCGTTTCCGAATACAGTCGGCTGACAGATTCAAGATCATCGGCATCAATTAACCAATAATCCTTCTGCGGCTGTTTCTCGCGGATGAATCGGACCAGGCTTTTCATGTCGATGGCATTGCCCATGAGGCCTGTGGGATCCAGCGGTAGAGCGATGTGAAAAAAAGCGCCCATGTCCTGGATATCGGGATCAAAGCCATCGCACACCCATCCAACCTTATTGAGATTGATGTAGAGGCTGCGCAAGTTCTTGAACTGAATCAGCCCTCGCTTGACTTTGGATCCTTTCTCCATTGCCAACAAAGCCGAATACATCATCAGGTGGTACCCGAGATTTTTACCTTCGATGGCTTCATCGACTGCCAGGCGTATGGTGTAGGACGTCTTTTCAGGTGTGTCATAGCCAATTTCGAAAATTGTGCCTTTGACTTCACCGTCCGGAGCCTCCAGCACCAATCCGTGGCCATATTGCCGGAAGCGGTGCAAATCAAATGCGCAGATTTCTCCGGCCATTTCTTTGGGATAGCGCTGTCTGAGAAACTGTTTGACTGCTGGCGTATCACCATCACTTGTGAGCTTCAGATCCAGCCCAAAGGATTGAACATATCTCTTGATGAGTTTTCGCCATTCCCCGGAAAAATCCCTGGTTTCGCGCCAGAATAGCGGAAGCTCTTCCCCGGATTTTCGACAAATGTCAGCAGGCTTTTTGTACAAGAACGGTTTGGGAACAAGAGAAGGCGCATACACAGGGTCTTTCACCGACTGCATATGCAAGAACGTGTTCTTTTGATACTGTAAGAACGGGTGAGGGGAAATTTTGGCCACAGCCATAAGAGTAATTAGTTAGGGAATCTCTCGTGTGCAATAGATTTCCTTTGATCCTGATTCAAGTAACCAATTAATCCCGGGCTGTTAGACCGATTATTCAACCAAATCTTTCGTTTTTGATCTATTTAGGAGCATTCTCCGAGAAACTTTCCTAAACAACCGCTCAAACTATATTTACGACAATTTATCCCGAAAAATATTCTTTCCAGTCACGACTATTCCAATATATAAACTATCATATAAAAAAAAGGGTTCGTTTTTCGTTTGGCTCGCACCCCTGCCCTATGACCAATAACGCACGGCCTGCACGCACATCGACACTTTTGGGCAAATTCTTACATGCGCTTCTCCACTCAACCCGGATCATCTGTCGCCTGGCATAAGCAGACTGCTGGCTCGTTGAACGATTTGGCTCCCATGTTTGTCTTTCAGCCCATCCAATGCCCTGTAGAGCTCCACCTGTCTTGACTGGGAGGAAAATAGTTGAAACTGGGTGCCTCCAGGTACCAGATCGCTGAGTCTAACCCCTAACAGCCGCAATCTCACCCGTTTTTCGTAGAGGTTGTCAAACAACTCCCAGGCTTTAGCAATCAGATCAGCATCGCTGACTGTGTAAGGAATTCTGGCCTGGCGCGAAGCCGTTTCAAAGTTCGCATAGCGCACTTTGACTGTGATGCAGGCGCAGAGCCGTCCCTGGTTGCGTAGTTGAAACCCCAACTTTTCTACCATGCCACTGAGTTTGCTCCGAAGGCGTTGTATATCCATGGTATCCTGCTGAAACGTATTCTCTGTGGACAGGGATTTCTGTTCCCGGTGCGAGACGACAGGCGTGCTATCTTCCCCACGGGAGCGCTCATATAAAAAGATTCCCTGCTTCCCAAAAGCACGCTCCAGCACTGGGCGGGGGATTTCGCGGAGGGTCCTGATACGTTTTACCCCCAAATAGGCCAGTTGGCGGGCCGTGGCGGCTCCCAGGTAAGGAATGCGCCTAACCGGCATAGGAGCCAAAAATGGCTGAACCGTGATAGGATCTACCCGCAACTGCCCGTTGGGTTTGGCTTCGGATGTTGCCATTTTCGACACCATTTTGTTCACAGAAAGCCCCATTGACACCGGCAAACCGGTTTCTCGGATGATCTTTGTTCGGAGTTCACCCGCCCATTGATAGGTACCAAAAAAGCGCTCCATACCGCTCAAATCCAGATAAAACTCATCAACAG
>CAZLKP010000260.1:2315-7079 GCA_964560095.1 uncultured Bacteroidia bacterium | reverse complement strand
TGGCTAAAGAGGCCCATTCAACGGTGGTGGTAGCTGGGGCCTCGACGACAGTGGTCATCACAGTGTTTTGAGCTGTCAGGATACTGAATGAGAACATGCAAGCAAGGGCAATGGCAAAACATTTAACACTCATAACTAATTGATTAGGTTAAGTACCATCCAATCATACAACTATTTCATTAGTTTTGCAACTAATTAATTAGTTTTATTTGCCATACAGATCTACCGATCCAAATACCACCTCTACAGCCATTTGCTATGCGCCCCTCCGAATTTTTTTTGGTACCTCATACCAAACGCGCGCCTATTGTCGTTTTCATACTACAAGCAAGTACTTACATCAACACCGAGTTTGTTGAGTATAGGTATGACGATCCGCCTCCCAAATCTGATTTGGGAGGTTTTTTTGTTGGTTGAATCAAGTCCAGAGCCGTCCTATTGCCCCGTATTACGGGTCATTATCAACCCCTTGGAGGCATTGATGCTTTTCTTGGCTTTTTCCATCTTTTCCTGCACAGAGTTTGTGATATTCGTATCAAAGCCATGTCAGATGAAAAAGCTCCTGCTTCTACTCTCCCTGCTCCTGATCACTTATTCCGTTCAGTCACAAAACAAGCGTCGGGCGCTGGAAAGCAACCGGGTGTATATGGAAGTGGGGCCATCGCTGATGTGGTTATACGGGAATGAGATTCTGGGCTTCGCCCGAAGCAGGGTAGGCTTTCATGTTGGACTGGGCTACACCCAGCCTCTGGCGGGGTCCATTTATACCCACACAGGACTCTATGCCACTCGCAAAGGCAACCAGTATGTAGGCACATTCACAGATCTGACCGGTCGCATTCTCACCAATGCTACTACCAATTACAGCCTGGATTATGTAACAATTCCTTATTTGCTTCGATTCGAAGGCGGAGACCGGACCAGGGTATATGTTGAGGCAGGTCCTTTCGCTTCATTCCTCTTTCGGGCCGAGGAATCAGTGATCAATGATGGCAGCACTATCAGCGCGCGGGATGTGACGAATGAATTCCAGCGATATGACGCCGGCGTAGCTTTCGGGGCCGGATTTGGCTTTTCGCTGCTGAACAATTTCTTCGGAACCTTTGGGGCCCGCTATGCAGCCGGACTGTTGAATATCAGCAAGCTACCGGTTGTGAATGACCAGACGATCAAGACATCCGCGCTGGACCTGAGATTCGGGTTTGGGGTATGGTTGGGAAGGTGATCCAATGTAATTCGGTTATACTTTCACTCACATGGGAAACTTTTCATATACATCGCTTATTGCTGATAATCAATAACTTACGATCCAATAAAAATTTAGCTCCCATTATTGTATATCAATGGTATATATGCATTTGGGTTTTCAGATGTATATTTTAACCTAGAACCAAAGTAAAGGACTACATCCAAAGGACTACGTAAACACTTTTTTGTCTCACAAGACGCTACTACTCGATGAAACATTTTATTCTCTCTCTATCGCTAAGTTTGTTAGCGATAGATCTGGCTGCACAAGCCGATCAGATCAAGGTAGTGAATGCCGATGATGGTGCAAGGCTCATGGTTAACGATGCGCCTTTTATGATCAATGGCATGAACTGGGATTATTTTCCCATAGGGACCAACTTCTCCTACAGTTTGTGGAACCAGTCTGATGCCATTATCCGCGCAGCGCTGGACACAGAAATGTCGCTCCTGAAAAACATGGGCGTCAATGCCGTCAGGATGTATACAGGGGTTGCGCCCAAATGGGTTACCTACATCTATGAAAATTACGGCATTTATACGATGCTGAATCATTCTTTCGGGCGTTACGGCCTGACCCTGGATGGCGCCTGGGTGGCCATTACCGATTATCGGGATCCAAGAGTGAAAGAACTGTTGCTGTCAGAAGTCAAGTCACTGGCGCAACAGTACAAGAACACCCCGGGTCTCCTGATGTATCTGTTGGGTAATGAGAACAATTACGGCCTTTTCTGGGCGGGAGCAGAAACTGAAGACTTCCCGGAAGGCGAAGAACAAATCAACGCTGTCGGGGAAAACCGTGGCAGGCCCATGTATCAACTGATGAATGATGCTGCGGTTGCCATGAAATCGATAGATGGCTCTCGGCCGGTGGCCATCTGTAATGGCGATTTGTTGTTCCTGAATATTATTGATGAGGAATGTACCGATGTCGATATCTATGGCACGAACATGTATCGGGGTGTATCCTTTGGCGATGCCTTTGAAAGAGTCAAAAATGAATATGGGAAGCCTATCATGTTCACTGAGTTTGGTGCTGACGCCTTCAATGCCATTTCTAACTCAGAAGATCAGGAATCTCAGGCCTACTATATGGTTGGGAACTGGAAAGACATCTACGCCAATGCCGCAGGCATGGGAAAGGCCGGAAACTCCATCGGTGGATTTACCTTCCAGTTTAGTGATGGGTGGTGGAAGTTTGGCCAAACCAAAAATCTGGATGTTCACGACGCCAATGCTTCCTGGGCAAACGGAGGCTATGGCAGAGACCTTGAAGAAGGCCAGAACAACATGAATGAGGAATGGTTCGGCATCTGTGCCAAAGGACCAACCAATGAACGAGGCTTGTATGATTTGTATCCCAGGGCTGCATACTATGCCCTGGAAGAAGCCCATCGTTTCAATCCTTATGTGGAGGGACAAAGCCATGAAACCCTGGAGCGGCATTTTAGTGGAATTGCCCTCATGGGTACCGTGTTAAAAGCACGTGGTGACCAGGCAGCACTGGCGGCCATGGATGGCGGAAAGCTGAGCATTAGCCGTTTATCGGCCAATCTAACTTCTTTCCATACAGGTGGAGCCTTAATTCGGACTCCAAAAGTAGCGGACCCCACCTCCAACACATTTCCCAATCGTCTAGGCTTCGACCACATGCAGTCCTTCTTCATTGGCGTCCAGGGCAAACCATCCGCCAATATGCGGGCCAATGTGGAATTCAATGTTCTGGGAAATGTAGCTCAGAATCCCATTAACGAAATCTTCTACGAAAACCGGGGGCGACCCGTGACGGTCCAATCGCCCAATAACGGCCCTGCTGTCCTCAACGACGCCAATCGCGTGGCTGTTTATAGGGCTGAGTTTGAATGGAATCACGACCTGTTTGACATGATCGGTTTCTACCGGACAGGGCATTATCACTGGGGGTATGAAGGAGACTTTTTCAACCTTTACCCTGAAGCCAACTACGGCCCTAATATTGATATCTATAACGGAACTGCTCCTCTTGGTGTAGAGTTTAATGGGAAGAGGATCTTCGATGGACTGGCCATAGCGATTGGTCCTGAGTTATGGTGGGGGGCCAACCCGGCCATTCTAGCCCGATATACCCGGGAAATCGCTGGCATGAAGATTACGGGTGTATTCCACGAGGACCTGGAGCAGCGAGTAGGCTCAGAGAGTTCATTTGCTGTTCCAGTACCGAAAACCAGACGCGCGACAATCGGGCTTGAGAAAGAATATGGCGCCTTTGGTATTCATGCAGGAGGTATTTGGGGAGGCCAGCCGCTATTGGGAAGGACGTTCCAAACGATGAACCCCGAAGATGGAGACGGAACGGACATGACCGCCTATCAGGATGAAATTCGTCCTGGAGACCTCTGGGGTGGAAAGGTGAAATTGACTTATGCAAAAGGACGCTTCCAATGGTATGCATCTGCAGCTGCCCAGGGTCTGGTCGCAAATGGGGGCGCGGATCCAACCATTACGTACACCGGGTGGAAGCTCAAAGACAGTGGAAGTGGGAACCAGTATCATGTATTGAGTGGATTTACATTCGGATTAGGAGACTTTCAGATCGCACCCAACTTCTTGTGGCAACGCCCCATCGTGGGCCCAATGGCTGCCAATGTAGAGGCCCCTGGCCGCCCTCGGAACATCCTTACAGATCCATTTGTTGTGAGAGGAAACCGCAAGACTGTTGCAGGGGAAATCCTTATTTCCTACGACCCAACCCCGGGTACTTTCATGTACGAATGGGATAACGACCGGGCAGAAGATGCAAAATTCGCAGCCAATCTTGGGTTTGTGTATCGCCATCTGCCTACTGTTCAGGATGCAGCCATTGGTATTCTTCCTGACGGACGTACCTTCTTTGCATTTCCTGGTTCAGCACCTGCCCAGGACCTGTGGGAAGTTCATGCACGAATCGTATCCAAACTGTCTCCTGAACTGGGGTGGATTGCCAATCTATATACTGGTACGGCCCAGGCAAGAGGTAGCGATCCTCGTCTGATCTTCCGGTCTGGAATTGACCTGCGAATGATTTACAACAATCTGAAACTGATCGGAGCCTACAGACTCAACGACTGGGGCCCGTTTGACTACCACAGGGATTTCAACCTGACCTTCCCTCAGCAATTCTCTCTGGATTTGTCTACTACACTGGGTAAGCCAGATTGGTTTGCTCTGCCCAACACCCAAATCGGGATTATGGGGATCTACAGAACCCTGGACCAATACAGCCCACGCTACTGCCCGCTCAGAACGATTGACGCTGCAGGCGACCTGGTTTGTGATCCTACTGCGGTTGGATTCGATAATGGGAGCGAATGGGAGATCCGGACCTATGTTCACATCAACATTTTTAATTAGGACAACACAATATTCAAAATAATGGAAACGAAGAATATCAATCACCTGGCCAGCATCCTCCTGATCTCCGTACTGGGTCTTAGTCTGGGCTGTGAGCGAACACTTGCTGACCTGGAACCCGCAACCTATCCAGTCGATGGCAATATT
>CAZLKP010000260.1:0-2305 GCA_964560095.1 uncultured Bacteroidia bacterium | reverse complement strand
CTCCGTTATGCGGTTTTCTGTCCCTGATTTTGATGATCCGAATGGAGCCTATGCCGGAGGTGAATTTTTTGTTCCGGGTGGGCGCGATTTGTCAAGCTTCAATGTGCTGACATTCTGGGCAAGAGCCTCCAAAGGAGCCAATATTGATGTCCTTGGGTTTGGGAATGCTGGCCCTTACGTTACCTCTATTTCTAACGTACCTGTCAATACCAACTGGCGGAAATTTTACATCCCTATTCCCGATCCGAGTAAGCTTACCCAGGAAAACGGGATGTTTTTCTACTCAGCGGGACCCGAAAATGGTCGTGGCTATACCTTTTGGATTGACGAAGTCCGCTTTGAAAACATGGGCACACTCACCGAAATTGGTGCCGGAGTATTTGGGGGAAGAGATTCAACCCTCCTGGCGGAGACCGGTGCTACTTTCTCTGCCAATGGCTTCTATGATGTCAGCCTTCCCAACGGAACAATTCAACGGACCAGTGCTGGTCCGGCATATTTCTCCTATACTTCTTCCAATCCGCAGGTAGCTACCGTGGATCAGAACGGGATCGTGACGGTACAGGATCAAGGCGAAGCTGTCATCACAGCAAAATTAGGCGACCTGGACGCGATAGGATCTCTGACGGTTACCTCAACAGGAGAGGCCGTGTTGCCAGAAACAGCTGCAGCAACACCATCTGTGCCCACAGAAGACGTGATTTCAATCTTCAGTGATGCCTACAATGATGAGCCAATTGACTACATCAATGGCTATTGGGTTGGCGATGGATCCACAACCCTAAGCGAGATTATCGAGGTAGGAGGAGACGAAATCATCCGCTATTCCCAGCTCAACTTCGTGGGCATCCAGTTTACCTCTCCGACCATTGATGTGTCCGACATGACTACCTTACATATGGATATTTGGACACCGGATCCGACCGACCTCCCTGCGGAGTTCAGAATCCTCTTAATTGATGTGGGACCTGACGGCAGCTTTGATGGTACAGATGGATCTTCACACGCAGTTACCCTGACCAGTCCTACGCTCCAAACGGAGTCATGGATCAGTCTGGATATCCCGCTGGGAGATTTCTTTGGTCTGACAACGCGCGAAAATCTGGCACAAATCGGTCTCTCCGGTGACTTGCCCAATGTGTTTGTCGATAACATTTACTTCTATGACGATGGCCAGGGCGGCGGAGGAGGAGGAGATATTCCACCAGCTCCAGCTCCTACCCCCACTGAGCCAGCTGCGAACGTCACCTCAATCTACAGCAATGCCTACACCAATGAGCCCATTGACTTCATCAATGGCTTTTGGCAGTTCTCTACCACTCAGAGTGTAGAAATCAAAATCGAAGGCGACGATGTCATCCGCTATTCTCAGCTCAACTTTGTGGGGATTGAGTTTCAGAATCCCACCATTGATGTATCCAGTATGACACATTTCCACATTGACTTCTGGACACCGGACCCGACAGCTCTGCCTGCCGAATTCAAGGTCAAGCTCCGGGATTTCGGGCCAAATGGCACCTTTGACCAAAGCGGAGATGATACCGAACACGAGCTCACCTTTACCAGTCCGACACTGCAAACAGAATCCTGGGTTAGCCTGGATATCCCCATGTCAGACTTCGTCGGCCTGACAGGAACGAGTAACATGGCTCAGCTTGTCCTCTCCGGGGATCTGCCGAATGTCTTTGTTGATAACATTTACTTTTATGCCCAATAAATAAGAAATCTATGACACCCACATTTCGCATACATACCATCCGTTTCTCAGCTTTCGCCGTCCTGACACTGGTCGCACTGGGGCTCAGTAGCTGCAAGATAGAAACGACCCAGCAACTGGAGGAGAGAAACTGGACGCTCACCTGGAGCGATGAATTTGACGGCGCCGCGGGAGAATCCCCGGATCCCAACGAATGGGGATATGATCTAGGAAACGGAACCGACGGCTGGGGCAACCAGGAGCTCCAAAGCTACACCGACCTTCCTGATAATGTGTCCATGGATGGAGAAGGAAACCTCGTCATCACCGCCATCAGCTTTGGATCATCTTTCACATCCGCCCGGATTACCACCAAAGATCGATTTGCGCAGAGATACGGACGCTTTGAAGCCCGCCTGAAAACACCCTTCGGCCCTGGGCTGTGGCCTGCATTCTGGATGCTGGGCGAAAACATTGACGAAGTGAGCTGGCCTCAGTGTGGAGAAATCGACATCATGGAGCTCCGTGGCCAGCACCCCAACATCGCGCTGGGCTCGCTTCACGGCCCCGGATACTCTGCCGGCGGGTCCATATCGGGCAGCTATTCCC
>CAZLKP010000259.1:322-7101 GCA_964560095.1 uncultured Bacteroidia bacterium | reverse complement strand
GGTCACCGTCATGATGTTGCGCACCGTCCGGCTGCGGTATTCGTTCTTCACCAGGTTACCCGCTATCGTGTAGGCCCAGGTGAGGAATTTTTGCTTGCGATCGAATCGGTCAGCATGGTTGATGATCCGGATGCACCAATCCTGCAGCAAGTCGTTGGCACGGACCTCGTCCTGGTTGAGGTGACGGTAAAAGTACCGTAAAAACCGCGTGGCATGCCGGTCATACAGCACCCGAAAGGCTGCCTCTTTTCCCGAAGCAATGTGCTTGAGAAGTTCTTCATCCGAATACGACTCATAATTCCTGGTCAGGCGCATAGAGCAGCTTGTCTCATTGAGGTATACCCGGCTTTTCAGCCAGAGTTCAATCAAGAGACAGGTTTTTCCTCATCCTTCCTGGGAAAGGGGTAAAAAAATGGGCATATTTTCTTAATATACGAGATATTTTTCTTTGGAAATTTTGCCAAACGGCCTTCATCTCAATCATTTTATGAACCTGCATTCTTCCAATCTACTCACCCGCGATCATCTCCGCCAAACGACCGATCACATCATGATGATCCGTCCTGCTGGCTTTGGCTACAATGAGCAAACCGCAAGAAACAACGCCTTTATGATCCAGGACCGCGAGCATTCGAAGGAGGAGATTCAGGAGCTGGCCAAAGGTGAGTTTGATGCCATGGTGTCCACACTCCGCGCCAACAACATCCGCGTGACGGTGATTGAAGATGAGCCTTCGCCCAATACACCTGATGCCGTTTTCCCCAACAACTGGATATCCACTCATCAGGATGGTAAAATTGTGCTGTACCCGATGTGGGCCCCCAATCGACGACAGGAGCGGCGTGCCGATATCGTGGACTGGCTGGCCAGTTTGTATCCGGAGGTTGAGGTGGTGGACCTGTCGGCCTATGAACTGGAAGGGAAGTTTCTCGAAGGCACCGGCTCGATGATCTTCGACAGGGTCAATCAGATTGTGTATGCCAACGAATCTCCTCGCACCGACCGGGAGTTATTCCACTTATTTTGTCGGAAATTTTCCCTGGAAGGGCACTTGTTCAGAGCCTGTGATGAACACGGTGTAGATATTTACCACACCAATGTTATGATGGCGATGGGAACCACCTTTGCTGTGGTATGCCTGGATGCGCTACCGATTGAAACAGAACGGGCAGAACTGCAGCAGCGCCTGGCTCAAACCGGGCATGAGATCATCCCCATCACCCTGGACCAGGTCCATGCCTTTGCCGGCAACATGCTGCAGGTGTACAACCTCGAAGGCGTCCTGTATACCGTGATATCCCGTCGGGCCTTTGGGTCGCTGCGGCCAGATCAAATCGGGCAGCTACAAGCCCACAGTGAACTCATTGTCGTGGATTTGGACATGATCGAGCTCTGTGGTGGCGGATCTGTGCGGTGTATGATGGCAGAATTATTTCACCCGACAGACTGGATTTCCTGAGCTTTGACTTACCTTCAAAGTTCCAAACCCAAGCCCAACGAGTCTATTCCCGTATGAAACCCTGCATCACCTCGGAGTACGCCCCGCTCAAATCTGTTCTTGTGCATACGCCCGGTCGCGAACACGACCAACTCATCCCCTGGGAGGGAGATCACGATCTCATGGGGCTCATGCCTCGGGTGTACAGCGAGCTCAGGCGGGATCATGAAGATCTGAAGTCATTTGTCGTAGATGAAATCGGAGCTGAGCATGTGCTGGAGATCAGCTCAATGCTGGAAGAAATCTTCGATCAGGCCGATGGTCGCAAGCGGATGAGAATCCTGCAGGATACCCTGCACAACACAGCCGAAAAATATGTCGATCACCTACAGGCGCGGGGAATCAAGCTGGCAGATTACCACCCCAAGCGTTTGGTGAGGGATCTCATTGAAGGATATCCACGAAAATTTCGCCTCAATAACGGACGGCTGTCCAATGTCATCATTCCGCCCAAGCGGGAGCTGATGTGGATGCGTGATTCAGCCACCACGACGCCCTGTGGCATGATGATCTGCTCCATGGCTTCCAAACGCCGCTGGCCAGAACCGACCCTCGTTCGGTCGGTGTTCAAGTATCACCCCATGTTTGATAAAGATTCGATCTTTTTCGACATGGTGGATTTTCACCGCGAGTTGTCGGAGGATGATACCTGGAGTGGCCTGGATCAGCCCGTGTTGATGGAGGGCGGAAATGTGTTGGTGCTGAGTGAGGAGGTGATGGCTATTGGGGTCGGGAAGCATGATTCTCTCTATTCCAACCGCACCACCAGAATAGCCTTTGAGTTACTGGTGAAGAAGCTTTTTGAAGCAGATAAAGCGAATAAACTACGCCGGATTTATCTGGTGAATGTGCCCGACCTGCGTGGCTTCATTCACCTGGATACGGTCTTTAACATGGTGGGCCCCAAATCGGCCATTGCCATGCCCTACATTTTTGGGCATCCGGATCCCATCGTAGAGGAAAGTGCAACCAGGGTCCTTCAGCGTTTTGTGGGATTTCTCAGGAAATCCATGGGCGTGAACCAAACCGATCTCAGCCGGATTCCGAGCCGGGATGTGTTTGACTATGCCGGGAAAGTGGAGGTCTATGACCGCGATTACATCAAGAAGCAAAAGCGCGTAATGCGCCTGCCTCAACCCGCCCGCTACTTCCTGGATCAACTTGTAGAAGACGGCCTGCTGGACCTAAACAAGGTCACCTGGATTGGCGGTCCCATGGAAAACTATGTGTCTCCCTATGAGCACCTGAAGGTGGCGCTATTCGACCAGCACAACATGGCCGGCAATGTTTTCACCGTCAAACCCTACCGGGCCGTGGCTTATCACCGCAATGTTCGCACTGTCGAAGCCCTTCAGAAAAAGATGGGTAGCCTCTCCGACAATGCCCATCTCGAACTCATGTCCTCCAACGAGATACGCACCGATAATGGCGGCCCTCACTGCCTCATGATGCCCTTGCTACGGGAAGAGTGGCGGACATAGGGGTACAAGGGAAGAGGCCCATTACTTGAGACCATAGACCAAAAAACCATCCACCTAAACATTTTTTCTCCTTTAAAAAAAGTCTTACCTTCGTGACCCATTTTAAATAGTACTATGGACATTCAAACGAAGAAGTTCAAGCAGGAGTACGAAACTACGTTCATCCTCATTCCCGATCTGCCCGAGGGTGAGCATCAGCAGGCAGTTGACAAGTATGTCAAAATGATCCAGGACGCCGAAGGTGAGATTCACAACATCGAGCACTGGGGAGTACGCAAGCTGGCTTACCCGATCCAAAGCAAAACGACTGGCTACTACGCCTACATTGAGTTCAATGCTTATTCCGATCTGATCGAAAAGATGGAGCAAGCCTATCGTTATGACGATCAGGTGATCCGCTATCTGACGGTAAGACTAGAGAAGCACGCACTCGAATTCAATCTGAAACGTCGTGAGCAGGAATTCGGCCTCCGCAAGGGTGCCCGGGTTCAGAAAGTTAAGTAGTGAGAGGGGAGAAACAGGGATCGGTTTTGATTACTGGTCCGAAAGTTCTCTTCATCATCCATTCTCCACATTTAATCAGATCCCATCATGGCCAAAGCTCCAGTAATCGGACCTACGGCGGTCAACAGAATCCGCACGCAGACCACAGAAAAGAAGTATTGCCGATTCAAGAAAGCCGGAATCAAGTACATCGACTACAAGGATCCCGACTTTCTCCTCAAATTCGTCAATGAGCAGGGAAAAATGCTTCCCCGCCGCATCACCGGAACCAGCCTCAAGTACCAGCGCCGCCTGGCTGTTGCAATCAAGCGTGCACGCCACCTCGCTCTGCTGCCATTCGTCACTGATGGCCTCAAGTAACTGGCTGATTTGTTTTTCACTTTGCGGCTCCAGCCGCGCCACGTGTCAATCACATTGAACAATGGAAGTCATTCTAAAACAACCTATCCGGAACCTCGGAGATAAAGATGACGTGGTGAAGGTAAAGCCCGGTTATGCGCGCAATTACCTCATCCCACAGGGCCTCGCTACCGTGGCTACCGCCTCCGCCAAGCGTGCCCTCGAAGAAGAAAAGCGTCAGGCGTCTCACAAACTCCAATTTGTGAAGCAACAAGCCTCCGAAGTGGCCGAAAAACTCGCCGATGTCAAAATCACTATCGAAACCCTCGCAGGTAATGATGGTAAGCTCTTCGGCTCTGTCACTACCCTCATGCTTGTCACCAAGCTCAAAGAGAAAGGCTTTGAACTAGATCGAAAAGCGATCACAATCGAAGATATCCGCGCCACTGGTGAATACACCGCTACCGTCCACCTTCACAAAGAGGTGAAAGCTGATGTACCTGTGGAAGTTGTTGCGAAGGGGGATTAATTTTTCCTGAACAATCGGACACATGAAAAGAGGCTGTCTCATACGTCGAGACAGCCTCTTCATCGTAGTAGGGGTGGATCGCAATCCACCCCTGCAGAAATTAGGGTGATTTCCCGGAATACTTCCTTACCGGATCACCAATCGTCTCATCGTGCTTCCTTCCAGACTGGACACCTGTAGCAGATACAATCCGCGATCCAGATGACGCAGATCCAGTTCGCGCTCCCAGGTGGCAGCCGCTTCCACGCGGTCGCGATACACCTTGCGACCGTTGATGTCGAACACTTTCAGCTCAACTGGTTGAGCTACTGCCCATTCTGTCTGGATCACAAACATCCCATCGCTGGGATTGGGATACACATTCAGTGTGGTGAGATCTGATAAGGGTTCGCGGATCGACGTATTGGTTGTGTCAATCACAGTCTCCTCAATATTGACCAGGGCCCGGATCCACATTTCGTCGGTAGAATTGCTCCGCCATATCGACCAGTTACCACCCAGAATCTCATAAGACCTTCTGGAAATCGGAAGGGCATTCGGAGCAGACTCTGTAAACAGATTGGTGCTGTCGGAGCGCTGAATCCAGGCCACGTAAAATCCGTCGGATTCAATGGTGATTGAAGAGTCCAGATCAATGCGCGTCCAGGGAGTTGTAGGACCAACCGGAAACTGAGGAACCTCTCCAGTCAGAACGGTGTCTGAATACAGCAGGGCACCAGGCACAGCACCGGTTGAATCGAGGGCATAGATCTGGGCAAGGAACCCTTCGCTTGTGGTGTCCTGAGCGCCGGTTCCGACGAACATCTCCAGGGCTGTGATGGTTACGGGGTATCCATAGGAATCGTAAAAGGCAGCAGCTCCGGAGTTTCCATTATTGCCAGACCAGGAAATGAGGCCACCACCATTGGTATTGATCAAGTTGTCAAAATTGCCGGAGGCATAGGAGAAGGTTACCTCATCCAGCGTGGTGTCAATCACCACGGCCTCATTGATCCGCGAATCATTGGAGGCATTCTGGTCCCCATAAATAGCCGGATTCTCTGTGCTTACTTCATAGGTGAGGGCTCCAGGGGTAGGGGGGTAAAGGGGGATAGGAAACTGGAAGTACTGGGTTTCGCCAGCCTGAAGCCCATTGATGGCAGTATCCCGGGCTTGATAGAAGAGAAGCTGATTGTTGTCTTTCACCTGGCCAATAATGGGAATCGGTGCATTGATGTCGGTGTTACCTACATTGGTGACGCCGGCAAAGAGCTTGAATGTCGGTGGCGGAGGATTCGTGGCAGGGGCTGCCCAGGGGACAAAAAAGGCCTGGATTTCGTCATTTTGCACATTTGACACCGCCACGTCCGTCACAGGTGAAGCCGTTTTGGGTGCATAGAAGCGAATGGCGGAATTATCCACAGGTTTTTGTAAAGCAGGATTGTTGGTGGGCAATGAGGGCGCCAGTAGCCCGAAGGTTCCTGATACATTCTCAATGCCTACCACAAATGGATATGGATCATCATCGTACGGGGTCGCCCAGTTACCAAGGATTTGCTTGTAATTGAAGGTCACCGAAGAATCATTGGCATCCAGGATCACCTGAAAGGAATTGGAGCCAGCCCATTGATTGGGGTTGGTGGTGGGAGGTACCCAGTAGGGCATATTTTCCCATGACACAATGAAGCGATTGTTAGCCGTATCGGAATAGTAATACACGTTATGCGGATTACCCGCTCCGGTGGGATTCATGTCGGCCATGTAAGGCGCAATCACATCGTTGGGCTCATCCGAAGTAGGCGTTGGAGGAAAGCCGTTGGCACCAGATCCGATAGGGGTATTGGAAAAGGCGATAAAGCCGTTGTCGGCGATCCAGACTTCATTGCGGGTGTACCAGTAGTATGGAAAGTCGATGCCCATTTGCACAGGGCCGAAATTCCCGTCGTCCCCCAATCCAGTGACTTCTGTACCAACCACACTGATATCCTCCCAGATATATGCCGGTCCTGCCGGATCGGAGTTGGTTTTCCAAGTGTACCCATAGCTGTCTGGTCCCGGACTGCTGGCAGCCCAGGGGAGCTGGGCGAGTAGAGACATAGGTGCTAGAACCAGCAACAGGTTCAAAGTATAGGTGTAAATGTTACGCATGTTGAATGAATTGCATGTTGAGGTTATTACGCGAAAAATACGCAGATGCATAGTTTATCCCTAACCTGAAAGAAAATGCCAGGCAGTAATCTTTCATGTCAATCGAGTTGGTTCACCCTACATCTCTGCAAGGGCACCCTGGATCCTAATTGGGCTGGAGCAAGGTAGAGCAGGTGCTGGTATCGCCACTGCTAATCACCTGAAATGAATACGCTATGACTCCGTCAGAGTCGTATCCCCCCTGTCCAGAGATTTCTCCAAATGGCATAAACTGCTGGTAGATCTGAAAAGCCGTAGGGGT
>CAZLKP010000259.1:0-312 GCA_964560095.1 uncultured Bacteroidia bacterium | reverse complement strand
GTTGCCTACTAGCTTGGCCGGGATGTTGTTGGGCTGCTTGTTATTGAAATTGATCAAAGTGATTTGTCCGGGATCGGGACCAGCTTCGATCGACATCGGGAAGTTGCCGGTAACTCCTTCGCATACTTCTGAGGCAGAAAAGTTGCCCGCATATTTGTCTTCCCAGCGGGTCTGGCAGTCATCTCCTTCATAGCCTTCAGAGCAGACGCAACGGGCCTCTCCCGAGACCGGAGAGACGATACAGGAGTCAGTGCCTGCGGTGTTACACCTGCGAAGGGTGCAGGGATCCAGTTCGATTTCACAGCGTGTCCC
>CAZLKP010000258.1:0-7143 GCA_964560095.1 uncultured Bacteroidia bacterium | reverse complement strand
GGTCCCAGCCACAAGCCCAATCCGCACCCAGGTAGGGTCGATGTTGAAATACTCTCCAAGACCCGCAGCTACTCCGGTGATCCCGACACGCTTCCGCCTCAGTTTTTTCTTGTTGGTAGCAGTCGCCTTCTCAACCTCTGCATGAATTTGCTGCTGAACCTCGCGCATGGTATTTGCCCTCTTTCTTTTTTTGACTTTCCTTCCCATGGTGAGTCAATCTACTGGTTATTCATGATTTTCTCTGAAAGACAGGATGGAAGACAAAACGTTGGAAAGAATAACTCACTGCCAAAGATGACAAATGTCATCCTGCCTGATATCGCCCGGCTCGATAATCCCAGCTCGTGTAAGGGTAGGGATCACTGTTTTCATGCTCTCCGGACGGACTGACCGATCGGTGTTCCATTCGGTTTTTGACAACCCGTCAGTAACTTACTCTTATGTAAGCGAAAATCTTTGGCTAATGAGCTGGATCAGGTCCGGCCGCTTCAAAAATGAAGTGATCTGGCAATTGATGGTTCGTATCATGATATCCAGTTCATCCTGTCTGCCGTTGACCATCTGTTCGCTGGCTTCAATCACAAAGGGGAGCCAGGGGATGAGTTCTCCGGGATTCCGCAAGGTACGTACCATGGCTCAGGTGACACCGGATTCCTGTCGATAATCCAGATGAATTCCTGTGTCTGAAAAGGTGAAGATTTCGACTGCCATGGTCCACGGAAGGTTGGCGTGTTCCCGAACTCCCAGAACGCTAATTGGCTGGTGTTGCAAGGGAAAAAGATTATCTCACATCCAGGAGCTCAATGTCGAAGTACAGGACAGAATTTGGCGGGATATTTTGGCGCCCTGCACGGCCGTAGGCAATGTTTGATGGAATTAGCAGATAGCCTTTGGCACCTTCACTAAATAACTGCATGCCCTCCTGCCACCCAGGAATGACCTGCCACAGGCCAAATGAAACCGGAAATCCCTGAGAAGAATCAAAGACGGTACCGTCCAAAAGTTTGCCGGTGTAAATCACTTCTACTGTGTTGTTTGCAGTAGGGTAGGTGTCATTTCCCTCCTCTGTAATGCCGTAGAAAAGACCAGAATCGGTGGATTCTCCTTCCAGGCCATTTTCAGCGACATAATCGGCGATGATCTGCCTATCGATCTCCAGCTGCTCCTCGAAGGTGACTTCGTTATCGCAGCTCAGTGCGGGCAAGGCAAGCAACCCGATGAGAAAAAAACGAGTGAATTGCATATAGGTGTTTTTCTTGTTTGCTAATTTGAAAACGATTGATCCCTGTGTTTCGTGGTATGAGGCCCGGTTAAAACACAATTTTTTCATAGCGAAAACCAGAATAACCAGGAACATCAACAGATACATGTGCATGAAAATATCAAACTGAATGTATTCTCTGCACCATTGCCAAAACCGTCTCAGCTTTTTTTATGTTCTGTTTTTATCCGTACCACAAACTTAGCTAATTCCTATGAACCACTTTTTCCGAATTTTTCTGTTCTCTGTCATTTTTTTGCTATCCCTGGAAGGAATAGCTCAAGATCGGGTTACAGGCCGCACATTTGCCACACGTTCTGAGGTGATCGCCCGGCACGGCATGGCCGCTACGAGCCAGCCACTGGCCACCCAGGTAGCCCTCGATATCCTGAAAAAAGGAGGGTCGGCAACAGATGCCGCAATCGCTGCCAATGCCACCCTCGGCCTGATGGAACCGACAGGATCTGGAATTGGCGGAGATTTATTTGCGATTGTTTGGGATGCCGAAACTGAACAACTGTACGGATTGAATGCCTCCGGTCGTTCTCCTCAATCCCTGACGCTGGATTACTTTCTAGACAATGCCTACCAATCCATTCCTTCCTACGGTCCTCTTCCCGTGTCTGTGCCCGGAGCTGTAGATGGTTGGTTTGAACTCCACGGAAAATTCGGGAAACTCCCCATGACAGAGGTTCTGGCACCCGCGATTTCCTATGCCCGGGAAGGATTCCCTGTTTCAGAACTGATCTCTTTCTATATCCGGAGTACAGCCCGGAGATTCAAGGAGTGGCCCAATTTTGCTGACACGTACATGCCCGGCGGAAAGGCTCCGGACAAGGGTGATATATTTGCCAATCCCAGGCTCGCCAACACCTATGAGCTACTTGCGTCCGAAGGCAGAGAGGCTTTTTACAAGGGAGAGATTGCCGATAAGATTGATGCTCACATGAAAAGCATCGATGGATTTCTGAGTAAAGATGATCTGGCTGCGCATCGGTCAGAATGGGTAGATCCTGTTTCTGTCAACTACAGAGGGTATGACGTATGGGAATTGCCCCCCAATGGCCAGGGCATTGCTGCTTTGCAGATTCTACAGATTCTGGAAGGATACGACATTGCTGCCATGACGTTTGGCAGTGCTGAGTACATCCACACTTTCACCGAGGCCAAAAAGCTAGCATTTGCAGACAGACTCAAATTTTATACAGATATGGACTTTGTGGATGTGCCTGTGGATGAACTGATTTCTGATGAATATGCCGAAGAACGACGAGAGATGATCCATCCCAATAGAGCGATGCGGAGCGTGGCTGCCGGAAAACTCCGGGATGGAGACACTATTTATCTTACCGTTGCTGATGAAGACGGTAACATGGTGTCTCTGATTCAATCTAACTTCAGGGGGATGGGATCTGGAGTTGTGCCCGGCGATCTGGGCTTTATGCTTCAGGACCGCGGGGAATTATTCTCCCTGGATGCTGACCATGCGAATGTCTATGAGCCCAGTAAGCGACCGTTTCATACCATTATTCCCGCTTTTATTACGAAAGATGGTCAGCCATACATGAGTTTTGGTGTGATGGGAGGTTCGATGCAGCCGCAGGGGCATGCACAAATTGTGATCAACATGATCGACTTTGGCATGAGCCTACAGGAAGCTGGTGATGCTCCCCGAATCTACCACACAGGCGGAGACGAATTCAATCAAAAAGAGATGCTGGATGGCGGCACCCTCAACCTGGAGTCTGGGATTGATTATCAGGTTATCAGACAGCTGAGAATGATGGGACACCGAATTGGCTACTCCATCGGCGGATATGGCGGATATCAGGCCATTATGTGGGATGAAGCGCGCGGTGTGTATTTCGGTGCCTCTGAGTCCAGGAAAGATGGTCAGGCTGCGGGATATTAAGTGTGGGATTTCATGAGCTTTTGGGAAGACCAGTATCTGCTGAATCAGCAGGACATCATCATCATTGGGGCCGGTATTACGGGGATCCAGGCAGCTATTCACGCCAAACGGCGCTTTCCCAGGCGTTCGGTTCTGGTGCTGGAGCGCGGAGCCCTTCCCGCTGGTGCTTCGACCAAAAATGCCGGCTTTGCCTGCATTGGGAGTTTGTCTGAAATGGCTGTAGACATCCGGGAAATCGGTTCCGACAGGACGTTTGCGCTGATAGAGCGTCGTTTTCAGGGCTTGCAATTGCTTCGGGAAAGTGTTGCTGATCATCTAATGGATTACCGGCCTTGTGGCGGCGTAGAGGTTTTTGGACAAGAACAGGATGATTTGTTTTTACTGGCTTCGGAGGTGATGGAAGATGCCAATCGGGCCATATCTACCTTTTCGAGAGTTAGTCAGGTGTTTACGCCCTGGAACAGCCAGGACATATTTCCGGGTTTCAACAGAGGTTGGAAAAGCGCTTTGGAAGGGCAGATCAATCCCGCTTTGTTGATGAATGCGCTACATGACCTGGCCAGGTCGCTGGAGGTTCGCATCCTGAATGGCGTTGAGGTAAAGATGCTGAATCATGAGGACCCGCGTGGTGTCGCTCTTTACACCGCTGATTTCGGAGAGATCCTTGCGGAGCAGGTGATTGTTGCGACCAATGGATTTGCGCGTGATCTCCTGCCGGACATAGCCCTCAGGCCTGTACGAAACCAGGTTCTGGTCACAGAACCTGTGGAGGATTTGGCCTGGGAGGGAACCTTTCACCATGATCGGGGATATGTGTATTTCCGAAATATTGGAAAGCGAGTGTTGTTGGGAGGCTTTCGTAATATGGGAGGCGAAGCCGAAGAGACGGACCGCTTCGGAATCACAGATCACATTTTCAGCCGACAAATGGCATTTTTGCGGGAAGACCTCGGTGTGTCGGCAGACATCACACATCGGTGGAGTGGAGTCCTGGGAGTCGGAGACAATCGTGAGCCGATCGTCGCAGAAGTGTTTCCAGGTGTGTATGCTGCTGTACGCCTGGGAGGAATGGGCGTAGCACTGGGGTCTTTGCTGGGGAAGGAGGTGTCAGAGTTGTTGCAATAAATCGCTCAGGCCTTGACCAGAGAGGTATTAATGGCGTAGAGGATCACTTCTGAGGCTGTTTTCACCCCTAATTTGCGCATGATATTCTTGCGGTGGGTATAAATCGTGTGAACAGACAGGCTGAGCATTTCAGCGATTTCATTGGTGGAGATTCCCTCAGCCATCATTTTGACTATTTCGGTCTCGCGTTGGGTGAGATTGGTTGGCTCGCAGGCACCAAATCCTTGAGTTTCCTGCTGACGCTCAAGGATGATGTCCAAAACTCTGCCGCAAAAAAACTTCTCGTCTTTCGTAATCGCGTGGATAGCACCCAGGATTTCGGTCTCATCACATTCTTTTAGGAGAAACCCTTTGGCCCCATAGCCAAGTACCTGCATAACGATTTGCTTGTTGAGTAAGGAGGAAATAATCAACAGATTAGCCTGAGGTGCGGCAACTGAGATGTCCCTCACATCTTCAATCGAAAAGGTGTTATTAGGATCGTGATAATCAAAAATAATCAGATCCGGGCTGGTTTGACGAAGAATGGAAAACAATTGAGCCCTGTGACCCGCCTCTCCCACAACATTGTATTGTGGTTGATTGGCTAGGACAGCTTTCAGTCCTTCTCTAACCAAATATGCTGCGTCAGCAATGACAATTTGATTCATAGGTTAATCTATGCAGATTCGAAAATAAGGACTAATCAGCGGCTGAGCCAATTTCAGAGAAAGATTATTTGGATTCAGTTTAAATAACGTCCAAAAATCAAATAGTGTTTCTGGAATTCATCTACAATGGAAAAATTCTACCTTTGTAAGTATGAATTCATGGGTGAGAGTGGGTTCCGTGGATGAAAACCAACGCTTTCTGAATGTATGGTCAGGCTTGTTGCAGGGGGGAGGGCTCGTGCTTCTTCTGTTTGGACTTTCCTGTAAGTTGTTTTCATGGGGGTATTGCTCTACGGAAATCCTTCCATTGTTTGGTCGGGATCCTCGGTTTGTTGACGATATATCTCTGATCAATATTCCCCTGGCAATGGTGGTTTTGGGTATGGGAATACGTGTGTACTCTCCTTATGGATGGTGGATGGTCACCACCCTGATAGCAGTGATGATCTGCTTTTTTGGCTTTCTGGTCTGGTTCCATGTTATCAGCTGGCCTTTCATTGAAATTGTGCCCGGACAATGGGAGCACATCCCCTTCCTGGCACATCCAGATGCGGATGCTATAGCCACCACAAGTCTGACGAGCTTGTTGTTGGTGGCCTCCTTGTTATACTGGTTTTCTCCTGATATCCGGCAGCGATATGTTGCTTCCGGTGACGCTTCTTCTTCCTCTGAAGATCAATATGAATGATTCTCCTATGAGTACCATTGTTGCACCTTCTATCCTTGCAGCTGATTTTGCCAGGCTTCACCGGGCGATATCCATCATCGACCAATCTGATGCGGGCTGGGTTCATATTGATGTCATGGATGGACATTTTGTCCCCAATATTTCGTTGGGTTTCCCGATTATCCGCTCCATTCGTCCGCTCACCGATAAGCCCTTTGATGTTCATCTGATGATTCAGCATCCGGATCAGTATATAGAGGCCTTCAAAGAAGCGGGTGCCGACAGAATTACCGTTCATGCGGAAGCCTGTGCACACCTGGACCGGACCCTGGCTGCTATCCGGGAAATGGGGCTCAAAAACGGAGTCGCTCTGAATCCCCATACGCCAATTTCTCTCTTGCAGCATGTACTTCCCTACACAGACCTGGTGCTGATCATGTCAGTCAATCCGGGGTTTGGAGGTCAGGCATTTATTCCTTATTCCCTGGAAAAGGTTGGTCGGCTAAGGCTGGAAATTGACCGGCAGGGGCTTGATACGCTCATCGAAGTTGATGGTGGGGTAAATATGGAAACAGGAAAAGAATTGGTGAAGGCAGGTGTGGATGTGTTGGTTGCAGGATCTTTTGTTTTTAAGCATGAGCATCCAGTGGATGCTATCAGCGGCTTGCACAGATTGTCGAGAGGTGAGGACTCAGTGCTGGTCTGATCTCTGCGCGACCCTGATCTATTGGTTAAGATAGATAGGATTAACGACACGCTTGTTATATAATTAAGGGGCTGTACAAACAATTTTGATGCCTGGATAGTTTAATCGTTTGTTTTCATAGTAAACTTATGCTACAGGCATCTGTTTGAGGAAAAGCCTCGTTAATGAGATTGAACGCTTGATGAGTTTATTCAGGTAGTGGACAGATGTCAGATCACTGGTGAGGCATCTCTTCTTATGCATTCTTTACAGAAATTGCCGACAGGACTGACATCATGTATTCTCTACTCATTCTAATTTCCACCTTGATTGCAATTCATTCCGGATTATTCCTGGTTGGTCTTATCCAGCTTCAGGCATTATCCCGGCAATTGCCTGCTGCTATAGCCGCCGGATTCATGGTTGCATCCATGGTTGTGGTCATAATGTTTGGAAGTTGGAGTCTGCTAGTTCTGAGTTTTGTGCTGTACCACAGCTGGACCATGCTTGAGGGGTTGTTACTGCATGGTCGGATTTCGCACGCTTCTATGGCCTTAGCTCCGATTAACCTCATTTCAATAGGCGGGAGCCTCGTTGCTTTCTTTTCTGGAAACTGGATGATTTTTGCCGGTGTCTATTTATTTCACTGGTCTACTACGTTGTTCGTTGGACGAAAACTAATGGGGCGCTTTTCACGGAATCATTTCTGACATCAACTCTCGTTTTTTTGCGATTTTTTTTGGTCATTTCACGATCAATATCCACTTTTGTATCCGCTTAATCAGCGAGAGTAGCTCAGTTGGTAGAGCACGACCTTGCCAAGGTCGGGGTCGCGGGTTCGAA
>CAZLKP010000257.1:0-7157 GCA_964560095.1 uncultured Bacteroidia bacterium | reverse complement strand
AATTTTCAGAGCTTTGGTTAGCTTGACTGCCTTGGGAAGATTGTATGAAGGCACCATCTTTTTGATGTACTTCACGACAAAATTGACAATCGTTCCTTTGAGGCCACCGATCAAGTCTCCGACTTCGGTAACGATAATGTGTTCAAGGTCTGTTTCAGCCTGAATCTTCTCGACCTTATCGGCGAAATTGGCGAGCACGACCAGCGCTTTGGCACCGGAATCCTTGAACTGGTGGGCCATTTCACGGGCCGTGTACAGCGGATTGGTGTTGACAATGATCAGCCCTGCCCGCAAAGCGCCAAACAGCACCACCGAATACTGTAAGACATTGGGCATCTGGATCGCGATACGATCTCCTTTTTTGAGGCCGAGTGTTTGCAGATAGGCGGCAAAGTAATTAGCCATTCTGTCTATTTCGGCAAATGAAAGCTCTTTGCCCATGTTGACAAATGCGGTGCGGTCAGCATAAGTCTGAATACTTTCATCTACAAACTGAGTAACGGAGTCATACTGTTTGAGGTTCACTTCGGTGGAAACTCCTTCAGGATATTGAGCATGCCAGGGACGCTGTTCCATAATTCTAGCGATGTTGTTGACGAATAATAGTAGGTGATGGAGGCCGGGATACTTCTGCAAAAAGAGAATTCATTCACATTTTGCAGATGTTTACAGGATCGACCATAAATCAATGTAGCACATTCCCCGCTTGTGTCCAACGGACCGGTGGCAGAATCAACAGAATTACGCCATGCAACATCCGGAAGTCGCAGCACTGATTCAACAGCTTGGGCTTATTTCTCATCCTGAAGGGGGCTGGTACAGAGAGGTATATCGTTCAGCGGCGTGCATTCACCGTGTCCACCTGCCCGATCGTTTTGCCGGTAACAGATCCCTGGGAACCGGGGTCTATTTTTTGCTGACCAGCGAGAATTTTTCAGCCTGTCACCGCATTCGCAGCGATGAGGGCTGGCATTTTTATGCGGGGGATGGTCTGAGCGTGTACGGCATTTCGCTAGATGGCGTACTGCGGGTTCAGAAATTGGGAGGAAGACCCGACCCTGGGGAGCTGTTTCAAAGCTGGGCACCGGCCGGTCTCGGGTCGACCGGCCGGGCGGCTGGGCGCTGGTAGGCTGCACCGTGGCTCCAGGATTTGGTTTTGATGATTTTGAGATGGCTTCCCGGGAATCGTTGATGGGTGAATATCCCAACAATCGGTCACTGGTTTGGTCTTTGACACGGAAGTGACTGATCTGGTTATAGATGCAACATTTTCTGCCGGGCTCGTTACATTATGGCAGGAGTCTCCGATTATATCTTAATTCCCGAAAATCTCTTATGCAGCGCCTTTTCCTAATTTTCCTGTTTTCGTTTTCCTTGCTCCCGACGATGAATGCCCAGGATAAACCCAAAGATTACGGGATTCGCTCCCGAAAAGCTTTGAATTTCTACATCGAAGGCCAGCAGCAATCCCGCTGGCGGGCCTACCGCGAAGCCGCCAAGGCCTATGAGGAAGCCATAGCCATCGAGCCGGATTTTGCCCATGCTCACCACCAACTGGGAATCACCGCTTTTCTCCTTGGCCAGCCAGCGCCTGCCATTACCCACCTGGAGCGGGCCAAAGCCATCATGCCGGATGCCTTCACCAACCTGGAGTTTTTTCTCGGTCAGGCCTATTTCAATGCAGAACAATATGCTGAGGCTGTTGCGGCTCTAGAGGCCTTCCTGGATGAGGCCGCCGGAAGACCCGAAGACATGGAAAAATCCCGTGACCTGCTCAAGCATGCCTTGTTTGCGGCTCAGGCCATTCAGGATTCCGTCGATTTTGCCCCTGAAAACCTGGGGCCGGCCATCAACTCGCAGCATCATGAGTATCTCCCCTACCTCACAGCCGACAATGGCATGTTGCTCTTTACCAGCAGGCGCCCGGAAAGCATCGGAGGGTTTCAACGGATTCTGCGCGACTACAGTGAAGACTTTTTCTTTGCGACGAGAAATGAATCAGGGGAATGGAGCCCTGCCGAAAATCTGGGCCAATCTATCAACTCAGAAGAAAATGAAGGGGCAGCCGCCATGAGTCAGGATGGGCGCATTATTATCTTCACCGCCTGCAATCGCCCCGATGGGGTCGGGAGTTGTGATCTGTACATCAGCTACTGGCAGGATGAGGGCTGGTCTGAGCCACAAAACCTCGGAGAACAGGTCAACAGCGAGGGCTGGGATTCTCAACCCTGCCTCTCGCACGATGGCAAAACCCTGTATTTTGCCTCTGCCCGTCCCAACGGGCAGGGAGGTCGGGACATTTGGTACAGTACCTGGGATGGCACATACTGGCGCCCAGCCCAAAACCTCGAAGGTCCGGTCAACTCTCCCGGCAATGAAGATTCGCCCTTCCTCCATGCGGATGGACTCACCCTCTATTTTTCTTCCGATTATCACCCGGGATTTGGTATGCAAGACCTGTTTGTGAGCTATCGCAACGAAGAGAGCGGTGCCTGGGCCGATGCCATCAACCTGGGCTATCCGCTGAACACCTCGGCCGAGGAGAGCAATATTTTCGTTGCCACCAACGGCCGGGAGGGGTTTATTAATTCCGACCGCGAAGGCGGTCTGGGGGGCAGTGACATCTACCGGTTTGTCCTCCCGGAGCCAGTTCGGCCTCAGATATCGACGTTTGTGCGGGGCGTCGTCAAGGACAGCCTTACCCGCACACCGGTGTATGCCACCATGCAGGTCATCAATGTGGAAAATGGGGACACCCTCCGAAGCATTCGATCCGGACGCGGAGACGGGCGTTTTCTGATGAGTCTGCCAGGAGGCAAGGAGTACGCCGTGTATGCCAAAGCCCCCAACTACCTCTTTACCAGCCAGCATTTTTCGCTCACTGATCTGAATGAGGAGACCTACTTTGACCTCACCATCTGGATGAAACCACTGAAAAAAGGCATACAGATTGTGCTGCCAAATATCTTCTTCGAAACCGGCAGTTACCAGCTCAAATCCAGCTCCGGCGCCGAACTGGCCACTCTGGCAGAATTTCTTCAGCGAAATCCCCGAATCCGTATCGAGATCCAGGGCCACACCGACAATGTAGGCTCAGACGCCGACAATTTGGACCTGAGCCAGCAACGGGCTGAATCTGTGAGAAATGCTTTGGTGGAACTGGGTGTGGTCCCGGAGCGGATGCAAGCCAAAGGCTATGGGGAATCTGTGCCTGTGACCGATAATGACACCGAGGCAGGACGGGCACAAAACCGGCGCACTGAAATGAAAATCCTGGACATTGAGCACTAGGCTCTGATAAGCAAATACCATGTTTCAAACAGGGCCTAACACCGGGTTAGAAGCACTCATTGTTGGTCACAACCATGACTTCTCCCAGCGTGTCGATCATGGCAAAACTAGTATCCACAGGGTTGGCACGAAGTTCTTCGAGTAGTTCGTCGCAATAGCGGGTGGTCGGCAGCTCTTCCCGCTGCACCTCGACCCCACTAGCGTAGATCACGCGTTCACCGCCACAAAAGGTGCATTCTTCACAACCGAATGAGAAACCGAGGAGGGCGATGAGCAGCAGCCATTTCATGCATATAAAACAAGCAAGCAATTTCCTTCAAAACAATGACATCTGTCCTCCGTGTGCAAGCCCTTCCGTTCCGGTAAGACTTAAGCCAAACCGCTCGTTGAGGTGACGGATCCAGTAATCTCCGAAATCGGAGGCCATCCGGTCGCCTGGCTGATGTGGGAAGAGATATATGTGTTCCAATCCATTTTCCTGCCACAGGCTCAGCCTTGCCAGCCAGGCATTACTGCGTTCAAAATCGGTTGGGTGCAGCTCATTTCCTACCAGTCGAATCATCGCTATGCGATTGGTGAGGCTGCTGTGCGACACATCCCTGCGGCCCGCGACATCTGTGATGACTGTACCTGTGCCATGAGATTCCAGCAGATCCAGGGCTTCCGGAATGAGGACGTGATCCAAAAACCAGTCCGGATGCCGAAATTCCACGGCCAGATCCATATCTTTCGGCCAGCGCTCCAGAAAATCCCGGAGATTACCAAACAGTTGCGGCGAGAATGATTCGTGAAGCTGCACAAAGCAACATCCCAGTTTGCTATCAAATGCTGCTATGGATGTCACAAATTGATCCAGTTCTTTCTCCACATCAATCAGCTTGCGGTAATGCGAGATGACCTGAGGAATTTTGGGACAAAAGCGGAAACCGGGAGCTGCCAAATCCCTCCATTTTTGCACCTGATCCAGCGTGGGAATCCGGTAGTGGGTGGAATTGAGTTCGATGCTGTTGAAAGCCTGGGAGTAAAATCGGAGATACTCAGCCTGTTTGATACCTTTGGGGTAGATATGGCCGATCCATTCGCTGCTCGACCACCTCGAGATGCCCACAAAGGCTTCGAATGATTCTGAAGACTTGCGCCCCAGAATGTCCAGGCTTCGATCATTGACTGGAGGAAGAGAAAAATCAACGCCTGAGATGGAGGGCAGCTTACCGAATTTCATCAGACTGGGGCTTTTGTCTTCCGGGACTATTGTACTTTTCTGACAAAACTCTCCAAAGGCTGGCGCACTCTCGGTGCCAATTCTCGACTCCGGAAGGGCTCATCTAATGATTCGGGATCGTCGAGATAGCCCAGGGCTATGACACAAACCGGACTCACGTCTTCATTGAGATCCAGCAGCCTGATGAGTTTCTCGGGGAAAAAGCCGGCCATCATGTGGGCATAAATATCCCGATGTGCGGCCTGCAGCACCAGTTGCGCATTGGCCAGGCCGAGATCGTGCCGCGCCCAGGGATTGGGGGCTCCATTGTGGCGGAAGGTCTGCCGTGCCATGGCCACAATGAGAACCGCTGCGTTTCCGGACCAGGGCTGGTTACCTGGTTTGAGCGTACCCCAGATCTGATCAAATCCTTCGGTTCCTCTCAGGGCATAGGCATATTCCCAGGGTTGCTCATTGCTGGAGCTTGCGGACCAGCGGGCTGCTTCTAGCAGTTCGAGAATCTGAGATTCGGGGATGTCCTGATCAGAGAATGCACGAGGACTCCAGCGCCGGGAGATCAAAGGATGCAGGTGATAAACGGTGTCGGGCGATTTGATGTCGAGGCTGTTCATACAAATAAGTGTTGTAAAAAGCATAAACCATCAGAGGCCGGAAATGGTTTGGGCAGATCCGGCTTGTTCTATGGTATCATAGAAATCGCGAAGAATGGCTTCTTTGTCGAAGTTTTCCCACACAAATATCTGGCGTGCATTCTCCGGCTGATCTTCCCAACCTTCACCTGATGTTCGTGGGGCCGGAATCTTGCGCTTCTCCCCCCAGGCCGGGTTTTTCAGAATGGCCACAGCCACCATGTCAAACAGGGCTCGCGACGGCGGGTCGCCATGCAACTCGGCATGTTCAAACAAACTGGCCGAGTAATCCCCAAATTGGGTAAATGTGCCGCCATGTCGTCCTGTCACAGAGTCGCTTTGCGGCCCCATGCCAGGCATGCGGGCACGAATGTCTGCCGGAGTAGCCCGTACAGCATCCGATCCTGATTCCTTCCCGTATCTCACCATGACCCATTCGAAAGGCACCTGCTGATCCAGCACATATTGGGTCGAGGGAATATCGTTGACGTGGTTGTATTCACCGGGCTCGGGATAGTTGGTGCCAAGCCAGACAATCCGAACCTTATCCCGGATATCCGGAGCAAGGTGCAGGGCGAGGGCCATGTTGGTGAGTTTTCCTACGGGAAGAAGAACGAGGGGCTGATCGCGGCTTTTCCTCGCCTCCTCAATGATAACATCAACGGCTTCTTTCCCATCAAAGGCATCCTGCATGATGTGTGGGGCAATTTCTTCAAAGTCGCCGTTGGCCCCTTCGAGGAGGGGAACCGTCTGATCGGCTCCACAGAGCTTCATTACGCGCCTTGCTTCGGCCATATGTTCGGCAATATCCCCTCCATTGAAGGTTGCATTGGCGGTGACTGCCTTCACATCAAACACATCATCATTGAACAACAAATAGGCAAGGGCATGCTGATCGTCCAGCTCGTTGTTGGCATCTGTGTCGATTATGAGGGGAATCTGCGAGGCGGCAGGCAGCGTCTGTTGGTTTGTCTCTTGCTCATCACAAGAGACTACAGACATCAGGCCCGGGACCAGGAGTAGGGAAAAAAAATAAAATCGCATCAGTTGAGATCATTGATGCCTGAAAATAAAAAAACACCTGAACGGAAAAACCATACAGGCGTCTTTTTGAGGCCATAACATTGAATAAGTTGTCAACGCATGCCGCTGTGGCATTTTTTTCAATTTCATAGCAAACATGTGTGACGAAAGTGATAATAAGTTTTAACAGAAAAACCGTGTCTTTTTGAAACACTGAACAAAACCTTTCCTGATTTCTTCTTTTTTTACACGACAAATCAATCAGTTTATGAAATTACTACGCCCGTTTCACTTGATCGCATGTCTGTTTATGGTGGCTTTCGTGCCGATGACTTCTTTTGCCCAAGAGTTTAGCCTGCCGATTTCCGACCAGGATGCTTTTCTGAGTGAAGCACGACCATTTATCGAGTCTATAACCATCGGACAGCTTTTTCCCTTGAAAAAGGAGGGGAAAGTTCGTCCCGGTGCGGGGTTCAGGGTCGGTTATGCAGAACGAAAAATCAACTTTGACAACGACATGATCTTCGCCAATCAGAACGGAGATCTCGTGATGAATGTCAATGACGACCCAACGCTCGATTATGAAAACCGTTTTCTGCGGCGAGGGTTGACCCGGCTTCGGGGGGAATATATTCGGGTGGGAGGCAGTTTCGGACTATTGCTGGGCAAAATGCTTCATCTCAGTACGGGTATGAATGCCGATTTCCGGATTCGATCGGTTTACCATAACCGGTACTTTGTCGGTGATGATCGCATGCGGGAAAAACTCACCGGTAATGACCTGCTCCAACTCAACAACACGCAGTTTTCCTGGGTGACCCAGTTTGGTTTCCAAGGGTTGTCTGTGAGCTACGAAATCAGCCTCAACCCATTTTTCGCTGATGCCTGGGGCCTTGACTACCAGTTTCAGAGCTTCGGGATTGTGTATGGATTTTAATCAGTGGTCAGTGGTCAGTGGTCAGTGGTCAGTGGTCAGTGGTCAGTGGTCAGTG
>CAZLKP010000256.1:0-7179 GCA_964560095.1 uncultured Bacteroidia bacterium | reverse complement strand
TTGCAGCGGATCGGGATATCGGTTCCAGTCTCCATCGATCACCGAGCCAAAGCTGTTTTCGTTGGCGTCTAAAAAGACGCTGGCTTCGCCGGAGAATTCGTCCCGGGCGGAAGTGTAAGGCTTGAGCGCCAGAATGTGAGGCCTTGCCAGATCGGTGATGTTCATAGCTGGTTGAGTTAGGGATTCTCACAAAGGTCACAAAGACCCGCAAAGAGCATCAAGCCTCGTGACTTCCGTATTCTTTGTGAGAACAAAAACACTAAATACTTCCTCGTCGAATCCGCACGGCCCGTGCATGCCCTTCCAGTTGCTCGGCTTCTGCCATGGCTTCGATGGTTGGTCCAAGATTATTGATTCCCTCTTCGGTGATTTTCTGGAAGGTGACTTTTTTGACGAAGCTGTCCAGCGATACCCCGCTGTAGGCCCGGGCAAAGCCATTGGTGGGCAAGGTGTGATTGGTACCGGAAGCATAATCACCGGCACTTTCCGGAGTGAAATTTCCCAGAAAAACAGATCCCGCCTGTGTGATTTGCTCCGCCATCTTTTCGTCGTCGTTCACCGACAAAATCAGGTGCTCTGGGGCATATTCATTCACAACCTCTACCATTTCTTCCCGTGAGTGCATGACAAGCACCTTAGAGTGTTGAATCGCTTTTCTCGCCATCTCCTTCCTGGGAAGGGTTTCGAGCTGACGGAGAACTTCTGTCGAAATTCGCTCGGCGAGGGTGCCCGAATCAGTCACCAGCAGCACCTGTGAATCAGCACCATGCTCTGCCTGAGACAACAAGTCGGCTGCCACAAAAGCGGCATTGGCGCTGTTGTCCGCCACCACACAGACCTCTGACGGACCTGCCGGGAGATCAATGGCGATTCCCTCCCGGCTCACCAACTGCTTGGCAGCCGTAACATATTGATTTCCAGGGCCAAATATTTTATCAACAGCAGGAATGCTTTGGGTTCCATAGGCCATCGCAGCGATGGCTTGAGCTCCGCCCGTCTTAAAGACCTTGTCAATGCCCAGGAGTTTGGCCGTGTAGAGCATCGCCGGGTGCACGGTTCCATCTTTGCCAGGAGGCGTGCAAAGTACAATCGTCTCACAACCCGCAATCCTGGCCGGGACAGCCAGCATCAGGATCGTCGAAAACAACGGAGCGGTTCCTCCGGGAATGTAGAGCCCGACACGTCGGATCGGCAGGCTCTTGCGCCAACAGGTCACTCCAGGCATGGTTTCAATCCGTTTGGGCTGCTCTTGCTGCGTTTTATGAAACAGACGGATATTGTCGGCTGCCTGCTGAATCGCCATTTTCAGCGAATCAGTTAGCGCCTGCTCTGCAGCAATAAATTCTGCCTCCGAGACCTTCGGATTCTCCAGGCTCACCTCATCGAACTGCTCGGTCAGAGCCTTCACTGCAGCATCACCGTCTTGTTTAACAGAATGCAGAATCGGCTTTACCCGGTCATCGAGATCGGCGGCTGACATCAGGGGTCTTGACAGCAACTGCGGCCACTGCTCTGGGGAAGGATGAATGACAATTTCCATTAGAGGATCATTTTTTCGATGGAAGAAACAAGAATGCCTTCAGCTCCTTCAGCTTTCAGCTGGTCAATGATTTCCCAGAAATCGTCTTCCTTGACCACGGTATGAATCGAGCTCCAGCCTTTTTCGGCTAGCGGCATCACCGTTGGGGATTTCATCCCAGGAAGAATCTCCGCAACGGTCGGAATGGCCTGGTTGGGCACATTCATCAAAATATATTTGTAAGTCTGTGCTTTGAGTACAGCTTTGATCCGGAATAGGAGTTTTTCGAGAATTTCCTGTTTGTCTGAATCCAGTTGTTGCTGGGCAATCAGGACTGCTTCGGATTTGAAAATCCGCTCCACTTCCTTGAGGCCATTGGCCAGAAGGGTGGAGCCGCTGCTCACGATGTCACAGACGGCATCTGCCAGACCGATACTGGGGGCAATTTCGACCGAGCCACTGATTTCGTGGATATCGGCGTTTACGCCTTGTTGATCCAGGAAATCCTGGAGGAGATTGGGATAAGAAGTGGCGATTTTTTTGCCTTCCAGAAATGCCGGACCAGTATATTCCTCCGGCTGTCGGATACCGATGCTAAGTCGGCAACGGGAAAAGCCCATCCGCATCACGAGATCTACAAACTCTTGCTTTTCCGCCAGGACATTCTCGCCGACAATGCCGATATCAGCTACGCCTGATGCGACGTATTTGGGGATATCATCATCGCGGAGAAAGAGAAATTCCAGCGGAAAATTGGAGCTGGTGGACCGGAGTCTGGTCTTGTTTCGGAAGAAGGAAATACCACACTCCTCAATGAAGGCAAGGCTTTTTTCGGAGAGTCTGCCGGATTTCTGTATGGCTATTTTGAGGATGTTGGACACGGTTTCTATGTGTTTGTGAGAGTTAACCGCAAAGTCGCGAAGAAGAGGCAAAGGTCACAAGGACTTGGCATAATTCGGGGTACCCTTGGCTTCTAAGCGATAACAAAAAAGTGGGTTCTGAAGAAACAGAACAATCGGGCCAAGCCGCAAAGGGTCGATATGAAAAAATGAATCCTCCGTCAGGAGGAATGATAATGATGCACAGCATGCCAACTCAAAACCCCGGGAAGGGTTTGCATGGAGGAGAAATATGTGAAGTTGGCTATCATTTATGTAAAGATGGGGGATTCCCATTACCGATACAAATAATCATGCTATTCTGGTTGAGGATTTGCCCCTTTATTCCCCCTACTCCACCACCACAGATACGCAAACAGCAGCACGAAGCTCCCGATAAAGATTTCCCACCAGGGCAGGCCGCGGTTGACTTCAAGGAGCAGGTCGGTGTCATCTCCGATGAGTACCAGACCAGACCAGTAGTATGGATGGCATTGGGCATCAGGGGAGGCTTCCATCCAGGCTTGACGGCTACGGAGCAGCGATTCACCGGTTGATCTTCCCTTCTTTAATTCGTCGAAAAAGCCAGTCACCAGCGCATACCCAGCTTCATCGTCGGTGGACCACAACCCGGCCATCACCCGATCGGCCCCAATGTACTGAAAGGCCCGGGCTAGACTCAGCAATCCTTCGCCCTGCTGCAACTCGCCGGTGCTGGTTTCGCAGGCACTTAACACTACCAGCGGGCTTTGCAGGCTCATACCATACAATTCAGAGGCATGGAGAATTCCGTCCTCCGAACCAGCAGAATCCGATGCAGCCAGAAACAAGCGCCCGTCTTCACCCGTCAGGGCATGGGTAGCGAAGTGATAAACAAAAAAGTCCTCTTCCAGCTGCCGGAGCCTGCTTTCGGTTGCTCCTGCTCCTACCCAGGCGATGCCACCGAGCAGGGCTGCGGTTTCTTCCACCTCCCGTGTTGAGAAAGTCAACGGACGCAACTGTACCCGCCCTGCTGTCGCCATGCCTTCAGAAAAGGTAGGGGCAAAGCCCACGTACCTGGCGTACGTATCGTCGTTCGGCTCAGATTCCATCCAAAGACTCAGGGACGGAACATAAGTCAGGGCCACCTGCCGGCCCAGATAGGCACAATCCCGATATCGGTTGCTGGCGGTTTTTTCCACCAGGAGACTTTCGAACGGCAGGTAGCTCAGCCTGCCATCCGGCACGATCAGCAACCGTTCGACATCCTCATTCACCTCCGGCAACAACTGGCCAAACAACCGATGAGGAGTGGAGATGTCCACCGATGACCCATCAGCAGGTGGCTGGGAAATGAAGCCTAGCCAGGCATCCAGCTCTCCCTTCAGGGTTTCATCCAGTGGCAGCACCCGAACGGTTGGGGCTTCCCGAAAAGCTGAAAATATGTACAGGGATTCTTTCCCCCAGAAAAACGACACCACAGCCTGATCCCTGTCGAGCTCACCCATTAATTCTCTAGGGTCCAGGGCTTCTGACTGATATTTGAGGGAAAAATACCTGGGAAAGGTTGCTTCAACATGATCGACCAGCGCTTTGTAATCTTGGGTAAGGGCAAACGCGAGCGTCTTCATAGAATCTGCAGCAGCAGGATCGGCCAGAGAGGCCTGATTGCGGAGGTAGGCAATTCGTTGCCGGAAATAGCGCTCCTTTTTCAGCAGCGAATCCGGAATCCCTGCCACCTCCATCGCCTCCATGCCCCGAATGTAATCCCGGAGCAAATTGGCCCGCGCCCGATCCGCCAGGCCCCAGGCCCGAAGCTTGTAGGCATCCTCACCGGAGGAGGTTGCCAGATCCAGAGACGTCGCGATGGCATCTTCGTACAAATCCCGATGATTGCGAATCATGATGCCCCCCGACTTGGTAGCCAAAGAAAACATCCGCAGGCTGTCCAGGACGTCCAGGGCCGTTTCGAAGCAGGCAAGCGCATCACGCATCTGCTGGCTATCGCCAGAATGTGCCGACAGGGCCTTCACCGTTTTTCCCTGTTCTTTAAGCAGGTACAGGATATTCAGGGTTTCCCACTGCCGACTCACGGCAGGATCCGGTCGCTGAGAAAAGGGCATGTCCGGCAACATCCTCTCCCATGCATGGCGGTGGATGGATAATGCCTCCTCAGGCTGTCCGCTTTCGCGGGTGGCTTCGGCCGCCCAGATCAATGATCCAATCTGCCCCGTGGCATGACCGACCCGTTCATACATATCAGCAGCTCGAAGGAAATGCTGAACGGCTGTGTTGTACCGTCTATTGGTCAGGGCCATTTCTCCCAGATCCTGAATCACGCTGGCCGTTTTCTGAGACTGTTCACCATAGATCTTCATCGAGATGTTCATGCCCTCCCTGAAATACCAGCGGGCTGAATCTTTCTGACCAGTATTCTGGAATAAATCCCCGATTTGTAGATAGTCATCAAAGAGCTCCGCAGATTCGTTGCCATGCCGGGCTCTCAGGCGGGAAATGGAGGTACGCGACAACTCAATGGCCGTTTCCGGATCTCCAAGAGATTGAGCCACGACACTGGATTGGTGCAAAATGTAGGGCAGGGCTGATGGCTTCAGGCTGGGAAAATCCTCCAGATACCGGCTCGCCTGATTGAGATAGCGCCGGGCTTCCGCATAGTCTTCCAGCACAATGAGGACTCCGGCCATATTGATCAGGCCATTAAGATGCTGGGAAGGCTCCAGTTGATTGAGATAGGGTAGATTGGCTTCATACACCCCTAGGGCTTCGCGGTAGAGCCCCTGTTCGCCATAGAGGACACCGATATTTCCCCGAATGGCAATGACGTGCGGATGATCATCAGAAAAAAGATCCACCAATAACTCCACACTTCGACTGAAATGCGCAATTGCCGCATCGTAATCCGAGAGATACATCTGAATGATTCCCAGGGTATTTTCACAGTAGGCCAGTCCGGGATGTTTCGGATTGTTCCAGCCGAGATAATTCTTCCGGGCCTGCTGAGCCCGCTCCAGGGCTCCCTGCAGGTCTCCGCTTTGCCAGAGCGACTGAGCGATGGCATCATAGGCCATCGCCAGGAGGGAATCTGCCTCGGGGCTTGCCTGCTCCAAATCCTCAATCAGGGATTGATAGTCATGAATGGCTCCCTCGACATCTCCGTCATTCTGCCTGAGAAATGCCTTTTCCTTTCGGGCGAAAAAGATACTTCGGTCCATCGAATCGACCGCTCCAGCCATCGCCAGGGCACTGTCAAGGTACGCGTGCGCCTTGGCCAGTTGCTGCTTTCGCGAGTACAAAACGCCTATTTGAGCCAGCGACCTGGCTATCGTAACCGGGTCAGCCTCCTTCCGGGCCAGATCACGGGCCTGCCTGTACGCGACGAGGGCGGAATCATACTGACCACTTACGGATATCTCATTGGCGTTTTTGAGGAGATTCTCTGCCTGATTCTTCCCCACATCCTGTGCAGGTAGCAACCAAATCAACCCTGCCAGCAACAGCAGAATTCCAACAAAACGGAAAAGAGGATCAAGGGGTGTTAACCTTTTTCGCTTATCTGTCATGATCATCAAAAGGCAAATCAAGAGACATTTTTACATAAGCTCAAGATACCAGTTCTATCACATTCATAAAAAATGCACATGAAATCTCATTGTTACGCCCTGATCATATTGTTTATGTCGCTGAGCCCTCCTCTGATAGCGCAAACCGGAATTCCCATCCCCGAGATGAGCCATTGCGACCAGAAAGTGAACAATTTCCTCAACACCTATGATATCTCAGACGCTGATAAGCAAAAAAACAATGAAAAATTTTGTCCTCTTTCTTATTCTCATCCCGACATGTCTCCATGCCCAAACCCAGGGAGATAATCTTCGGGCCGAAACCCGTGTGGATCAAGTGGAGCAACAATATGGCCTGGATGGTTCCGGGGTGATTGTGGCTATGATCGAACGCGGTATTGACTACACCCATCCAGACTTTATCGACGACAATGGCGATACACGGATCGCCTATATTTACGACATGGTGGATCCTGCCGGGGCGAATGCCCCTGATAATCCGTATGGAATTGGCACCATTTACACCCGGAGCCAGATTGATGCAGCCCTGGATGGGGGAAGCCCACTGGCCACCAATGACCGCTTTGGACATGGCATTGCCTGCACCGGCATAGCTGTGGGAGACGGCAGTGCCATGAGCGGAGCTCCCTACCGGGGCGCTGCCCCCGGTGCGACCATCATTTCTGTGAAGGTGAATCAGGATGCTTTTCCTGCCATCGGCACTATTGCCGGTCAGGCGGGATTTTTCGATCCCAGCTACATTTCTGTAGCACTTCAGTTTGTGACCGATAAGGCAGACGAACTCGGCCTTCCTTGTGTCGCCCTGCTCAATCTCGGATCAATCGGTGGGCCTACAGATGGCAGCAGTGATGTGACCCGTGCCATGGCAGATTTTGCCGCACCAGGCCGGATACTCGTCTGTGGCGTCGGTGATGATGGGGGCAACGACAACCGGGCAGCGGATACTTTGTCTCAGGGTGCTTTTACCGACATACAGATCGAGAAAGCAGAAGTAGGCAATCTTCGGTTCGAAACCTGGTATGATGGGAATGACAGATTTGATGTGCAAATCAACACGCCTGGTGGCGCTTTGCTCGGTCCCTGGACGAGTCCGTCGGCCAACAATCAGGCAGACCAGCAATCAGGAAGTGGCGTCACCTATTACCATCGCGGCAGTGATGTGGATTTTTCCGGCGCCACCAACGACCAGCGCCAGATCTTG
>CAZLKP010000255.1:6737-7223 GCA_964560095.1 uncultured Bacteroidia bacterium | reverse complement strand
GCCGGTCGCTGGCTCGACTTCGGCCTCACATGGATGGCCCGTGACAGCCAATACAACATCCTGGGCCTGCAAACCAGCCAGCGAGTAGGCCCGATTGTGACCTACTTTATGGTAGACAATATTCTCGCTCCGATTCTACCCAATCAAGCACAAATGGCACACGTGCGCCTGGGCATGAATCTACAATTTGGGTATCAAAAGAAGACAGGTAATAAGATCCTGAGTGTCACCGCTGCACAGCCCTGACAAGGCGACATTCACCTCGAAAAAGCCCTGTTAGATCTGCCCAAGCTTTGGAGAGGAATCAGTTGAAAAAACAGGCAGTTTGTCCTAGAGAGTTTCAACCATCACGAAGGACAAGTCAGTTGTGCACGCCTGGGATCCCAGGCCTTTGCCTCCCCAAAAGTGGCAGTTTCATTCCCACAAAGGAGCCTTTTTTGGAAGGTTCCTTGTATTTTTGAGCATGAAATGGTTGCTGACTGCTGT
>CAZLKP010000255.1:0-6727 GCA_964560095.1 uncultured Bacteroidia bacterium | reverse complement strand
GCTGTGATTCTCTCTCTGTTGATGTGTGTTGGACATGCCCAGATACCGGATCGGGTTTTGTTCACGGATCTGGAAATGAGCGACCACGTGTTGTGGCGAGGGGACACGCTGCTGCTCTTCAGCAGCCCAGCGCAGCGTCGCTTTGGACAGCCGGAATTCATTCTCTACCCGAATGAACGAAACACCTGGGAGCAATGGCTGGCCCACCTCCCTATGGACACACTGATCAAGCGGTATCGCCGGAAAGGCACCTTGCCGATGGCCCAACCCGGCAACCTGAAGCCCATTCCATTTTCCGGCATTCCTGATCCCGGTCGCCCTTTGCTGGGCTGGCGCATCGCCATTGATCCAGGCCATATGGCCGGCAATCTGAGATTTGCCAAAGAGGTCGAAGGCAAGTACATGACTATGCCTGCTTCTGCAGAAACTTATGGCCACAGCATCGGTTTTTTTGAATCGGAGCTCACCCTGGCTACCGCCATGATTCTGCGCGATTCCCTTCAAAAACTGGGAGCCACCGTCATGGTGACACGTTCTGATCTCGGTGCCGCCTCCCACGGGCTGTCATTTGCTGAATGGAAAAGACAGGCATTCACCGATTCGCTCAACCAGGCGGTGAACCGAAAGGAAATGACCTGGTCCAGAGCGATCTGGTGGAAAGAACGGGCCGACGAGGCCCTCATTTTTCAGACCTGGTACAACCGGTCAGACCTCAATTATCGGATTGATCGGATCCGGGAATTCCAGCCTCATATTTCCCTGATCATACATTACAATGTGGATGTGAGCAACTGGCAGCAGCGCCAGGAAAACGGAGATTTTCACCCGGGAACCAGCAATTATTCGATGGCCTTCGTGCCGGGATCATTTTTGCCGGGAGAATTGGAGAAAGTTGAAGACCGGATCATGCTTCTTCGGTTGTTGCTGTCGGACGATTACGAGCAATCTGTCCGGTTCAGTGGTGCCTTCATCCAAGCATCAGAGACCTATACCGGGGTTCCGCCGGTGGATTCTCATTCCGACCTGTCCTACCTCCGTGTGGCCTCCCGCTACACGGGGACTCCCGGTGTGTTTGCGCGCAACCTGAATCTCACCCGCAACATTAGTGGAGCCATCTGCTATGGCGAAAGCCTATGCCAGGATGCCCGCTGGGAGGCTCTCCGCCTCAACCATCGCGACCTCATGGTCGGCGACTTGCGAGTATCCTCCCGCGTAGCGGAAGTCGCCCAGGCCTACCTTGAAGCGGTCAAATCCTACGCCGGATACCAGTGACCAAGTACTTGACCTTTATTCTCCCGTTGCCGTCATTTGCAGATCCAAACAACCGGGACGGTTATGAAAAAGACGGTTGCCTTTCATACATTGGGCTGCAAGCTCAACTTTTCTGAAACCTCCACCATTGCACGGCAGTTTCTGGACCATGGCTTTGAAAAACGGCAGTTTTCCGAGGCCTCTGATGTTTACGTGGTTAATACCTGCTCCGTGACCGAGCAGGCCAATCAGAAATGTCGTCAAATCATCCGGAAGGCGCTCAAACTCAATCCTGAGGCATACGTGATTGTCGTGGGCTGCTATGCCCAGCTGAAACCTCGGGAAATTGCCGAGATTCCTGGCGTAGATGCCGTTCTGGGCGCAGGCGATAAATTTCGCGTCATGGAGCTGGTGGACAGCTTCACGAAAGAAGACAATCCCTGTGTATTCAACAGCGAGATCCAGGAAGTTAACAGCTTCGTGGATGCGTTTTCCGTGGGGGATCGCACACGATCCTTTTTGAAAGTACAGGATGGGTGCGACTACAAATGCACCTTTTGCACCATTCCGCTTGCCAGGGGCAAAAGCCGCTCCGACACCCTCGACAATGTTCTCGCCAATGCAGCAACCATCGCCGCAAGTGGTGTTAGAGAAATCGTCCTCACGGGAGTCAATACCGGCGACTACGGGACAGGTCTGGCCGAACCAGTCACCTTTCTGGACCTGATCCGGGAGTTGGATCAGGTGGAAGGAATTGACAGAATCCGGATTTCATCCATTGAGCCGAATTTGCTCTCCGACGATATCATCGGCTTTGTGGCACAGTCGCAGCACTTCATGCCCCACGTTCATATCCCGCTGCAGAGCGGAAACAATGAGATGCTCGGCCTCATGCGCCGCCGCTACCGACGCGAATTATACCAGGATCGCGTGAGGCGAATCAGGGAGACAATGCCTGATGCCTGCATCGGTGTGGATGTGATTGTGGGCTTTCCGGGCGAAACCGAGGCGCATTTTCTGGATACCTATCGTTTTCTCACCGACTTGGACATTTCTTATCTCCACGTCTTTACCTATTCTGAGCGGGAAAACACACTGGCGATTGAGATGTCGGGGAGCGTACCCAAAAAGGAGCGCCACCGCCGCAATGATATGCTCCGGCAGTTGTCTGCTAAGAAACGGAGAGCGTTTTACAGGCAGTTTGAAGGAAAGATTCGACCTGTGCTGTGGGAGTCAGCATCACGGCAGGGCATGATGTCGGGCTTCACCGACAACTATATCAAGGTCCAGCAGGCCTGGGAAGAAGGCATGGCCAACCAGGTGCGCTCAGAAAAGCTAAATCAGGTGCAGCCACAGGGCTGGATGAGCATAGAGGCCAAGTCCCTTACGGTACTTGATAAACAATCGAGTTGATATTCATCCCAGCCCCTACTGAAGCCAGAACGATCCAGTCGCCGGCGTTCATTTCCTGATTCTCCAGCTGTCCTTTCATGATGAGATCATACAGGGTCGGGACTGTTGCTACGGAGCTATTGCCGAGGTATCCTACTGTGAGTGGCATCAGGCACTCAGGCACTTCTTTTTCCCCATATAGCTTGAACAAGCGCTTGAGAATGGCTTCATCCATTTTGGCATTAGCCTGGTGAATAAGCACCTTCTTGATATCCTTCAAGGACAGGCCAGCCTGATCAATGGTGGCTTTGACCACTTCCGGCACGTGTCCGAGGGCATATCGGTACAGCGCGTGGCCATTCATTTTAAGATACAATTCGTCTCCGGGCCGACCATCGTTAAAGGATGATTCCTGCCAGAGGAGGAACGCCTGGTCTTTGGTGTCGCTCCTGGTCTTGAAGCTGACCATGCCCACAGGCGAATCAGATTCCACAGCTTCCACAATCACTGCTCCTGCACCGTCGGCATAGAGCATTTGATCCCGATCGTGAGGGTCCACCACACGGCTGAGGGTTTCCGCCCCAATAATCAGGGCATATTTTCCATCCCCTGCCTTCAGAAAATAGTTGGCGTGAATCATCCCCTGCACCCAGCCCGGACAGCCGAATGGAATGTCGTAGGGAATGCAATCGGGATTTTCGATGCCGAGGTTGTGCTTTACCCGGGAAGCAAGTGCAGGAACCTGGTCTGTCCGTCTGTTTTTGGGATCAATGTCACCGAAATTGTGAGCAAAGATGATATGGCCGATGTCCTCCGGATCAATACCCGCATCTTCGATGGCCCTCTGTGAGGCGATCGTCGCAATCCCGGAGCAATTCTGGTCATCCGATACCCACCTTCGCTCGGTGATGGTGGTGATTTCCTGAAACTTTTGAACAATCTCTTCCGAAGACTTAGAAAAAGACTGGCCGTTCTGGTCCAGGAAGGTCTGTGAATAAAAGCCTTCATTCTTGATGATGTTCTTCGGCAGATAGCTACCAGAACCTGCAATTACGGTGTAACGAGCCATATCCTATGTTAACTGCGTTGATGTTCCGTGGCGAAAGGTATATGTCTGTGTAGTTCCCGCTGCCTATCCCTTTCGTGCGGTAAAAATGGGGAAATTCCACGTCCCGACCTACCCGATCACGCCTATGATTCTTTCGTTTCCCGATCCAGATACATGTACAGACTCAACAGACCATTGGTATTGGTAATCAGTTTTCTGGCCTCGGGAAGCGTGGCAACATGGGTCCAGATGACTTCATGCTCATGATCCAGGCCGGTTTTCCGACCGTGAAAGGTCGCTATTCGCTCCCGGCTCATATTGATTTCGACGAAGAAGAAATACATGGCCTCATCCGACGTTCCAGTAGACACATAGTAAGGCTCCTCATTCATCGCAATCACCTGATCGGGATGTACGCTCAATTCTGCTTCTTCCTCCACTTCTTTCACAGCAATGGCGTGAGGACTCAGGCCGGCATCCACCATGCCGGCCACTGGTTCGTATATAAACCCGCCTGTACAAATCCGGCGCTGCTTCACGAGCAGGGCGTATTTCTCTCCTGTTTGCTCATCGATCAGAATCACCATCACACTGACCACCTCTCCTTTCAAAAAGCAGATCGGGGGAATCTTGTCGCCTTCAGGGGTCGTGGCATGAAGGAGGAGAAGAGAAAAGAGGGCTTCGCCATTGTGGCGATATCGGGTATAGATTTCTTCGATCTCGTTAATGTTGAGACCGTTTTCGACCAAATACTGCTTCCAGCGCCTGAATTTGGGAGATTGAGAGAGTGATTCCTTCATGCAGCGACTAATTTTAAAAAATGCATAGCAAAGGTATAGGGCATATCCTAATGGTCAAAAATCCGTATGTTTGAATGGCAAAGACAAGAACACAGATGAAGCGAAAGCACATAATCTGGATCATTCTCGCTGCGCTCGTTGGCTGCGTTTTGTTCATTGTACCATTTTACCAACATGTGTTCTCCCCGATGGTGAAGACGCAGGATGGCAAACCAGCCGAGTTTTTTGTGCCCACAGGCTCTGATTACAAAATTGTGGGGGAAAGGCTGATGGAAGAGGGACTGATCGAAAATCTGGAAGGGTTTCACTGGGTAGCCCGTCAGATGAACTATCCCAATACGGTGCGGCCTGGGCGATACCTGCTGGAAGATGGCATGAGCAGCCGGGAACTGGTGAGTCTTCTTCGCTCAGGTAAGCAGGCGCCTGTGCAATATACCTTTGTCAAATTTCGCACGAAAGAGCAACTGGCAGCCACCTCTGCTGAGAAGCTCGAAGTGTCGAAAGAGGATTTGCTCGACATGCTCAACGACCGGGAGTTTCTCAAGCGCTACAATGGTCTTACTCCGGAGACTGCCCTGGCAGTTTTTATCCCCAATACTTACGAATTTTATTGGAATGTATCTCCCGAAGATTTTTTCGAAAAAATCTTCACCTACTACAAAGCTTTCTGGAACGAAGACCGCAACAACAAACGCAAGCAATACAACCTTTCGCGCCTTGAGATCATGACACTGGCTTCCATTGTAGAAGAAGAAACCAACAAAAACGACGAAAAACAGCGGGTAGCTGGCGTTTATCTCAATCGTGTCAGAAAAGGCTGGCCCCTCGAAGCCGACCCGACAGTGAAATATGCCATTGGGGATTTTGCGCTCACGCGCATTCTGTATGAGCATTTGCAGATTGATTCTCCCTACAACACGTACTTGTATGCTGGTATTCCACCCGCGCCGATCTGCACCCCTTCCATTCCGTCCATCGAAGCGGTGCTGAATGCAGAAGGCCACGACTACATGTTTTTCTGCGCCAAGACGGATGGATCAGGGTATCATCATTTTTCCAGAACCCTGACAGAACATAATGCTTACGCGGCGGCGTACCACCGCATGCTAAATCAGCGTCAAATTCGCTAGTACAGGTCCCATGGCATGAGATTTGCGCATTTGTTTTTGTTTGATGAAAAACAGACATTCAGAACCAGATGGTCAAATAGCCGTTCTGGGTCTTGTCGTTTCTTACCCTTGTTAAGGGGCCCTTTTCACCCTACCTCTCCCGAAAAAGATCGTCCAGACTCCCAGGATTACGATTTTTGCCCATCAACAAGGCGAAAACCTTACCTTCGTTTTGGATAATCTCCACCCATTCACACTGAAAAAAGACCCATTCATGCAGCCGGAATGACCAATTGGGCATGCGGCTGCAGACCGAGAAAGCCTGGTTCTTATAATTGTAATGAAAGGGCGATAATCCTGGATTACAAGAGCAAGGGCTAGGGTTGAATCTTTCGCTTTGCGGAATTGATTCCCCTAGTTTTTTTATTTGCTCCGTTCATTTCCTCCGATTTTCTTCACACACGGATTCCTTGGCTTTGCTAGGGTTTTTCTCCTATTTAACGCATATCAGTACCTCTACAGCCCTATGATTCAGCAAAAAGGTTGGTCCTGGATGGTAATCCTCAGTCTATTTTATCTTGGACTGGGGGTGCTGGCCTGGCAGGTTACAGCCACGATTGCAGAGCAACGCCAGAAAATGGATGGTGTGGATCTGGAGTCGGAGTTTGAAGGAAATGACTGGGTAACCTGGATAGACACTGAGAGAGGTGTGATCGCCGATCAGGTGCATCCATTGCCGGGATACAAACCCACCGACCGCGGTTATGTGAAAAGAGGGGATCGCATCGTGGAGTTGGACTACCAGGAAATTTTCAAAGCAGAATCTGTTGATCGCATCACCTCCTCCGCCCGGCCCGAGAAGACCTGGGTGCTAAGTCTGCAACGGGAAGATCCGATTTCTTTCCAGAAAGAAACCCTCCAGGTCATTGTACTCAATGGCTTTCGGCTCACCTTTTCTTTCAATGAAGTCATCCCTTACTGGCATATTATCGGCTGGCTGGTGGGCATTGGAGCCTTTGTGGCATTGGTCATGATGGCTATTCTTATGCCGGTGCTCCGCACACAGCGTGAAAAAGCCCTCTCCCTTCTTGGCGTTGTGCTCAGTGCCCTGCTGTTTTTTCTGCTTC
>CAZLKP010000254.1:0-7229 GCA_964560095.1 uncultured Bacteroidia bacterium | reverse complement strand
TATGGCAGGTGGGCTGAAGCTTGAGGCCAACAAAGACCAGATTGAGCTCTCCAGGATCATTGAGATCGTAGGAGATGATGGGGAAATTATTCCAGTTCCAACCGACATTCGTCTTGTTTCTACCGACCAGAACTGGGCCAATGACACCATGCTGGACAATGTCCGGGTGTACTATTTTGACCAGGTGTTTGTGCGCCCCGACCCTGATTTCAGGCTTCAGGAGAGCGTGTTTATCGACGGCGAGGTGGTGACACCGGGTGAATACAACAAATCTCATCAGGATGAGCGATTGAGCTCCCTGGTGGCACGAGCAAATGGGATCAACGCATTGTCCTATTTAAAAGGGGCTTATCTGGATCGCAAAGGCATCGGACCTGTTTCCATCAAGTTGGAAAAAGCTCTCCGAAGACCCGGATCCAAGTTTGATCTGATCTTGCTGGAAGGCGATCGGCTTGTGGTACCTTCTCGCACAGATGCCGTTACCATTATTGGCAATGTGCTCCAACCCGGAACCACCGTGATGTTTGAGAAAGGCAACCATTCGTTTCGGTACTATGTGAATCTGGCCGGTGGATTTGCCAGGAAAACACGGAAAAAAGAATGTACAGTGAGGTACGTGGATGGCCGGGTAAAGAAAACTCGTAGGTTCTTCTTTTTCCGGTTTTATCCCAAAGTGGAGCAGGGTGCCGTGCTGAACATACCCAAGCGGGAAAAACCACAGAAGGAAGAACGTGAAAGTCGAAACTGGGATTTTGAGCCTGCAGAGGTGCTTTCTTCGGCTACCGCCATTCTCACCTTCGTTCTCTTGCTTGATCGCACCACTCAATGATTTCTATCACCAATCCAGGTCTATTGTGAATGCCAGCGAGCTGTTTGAGCGAATTCGGAAGTATTGGACTGTGATCATGGCCAGAAAATGGCTGATGATCGGTCTGGCATTGGCTGCTGGTGTCGGATTGGCGGTGAGAGCCTGGCTGGCTCCCAAAACCTACATGGCAGTTACTGTGTTTCACCCGGATACAGGGGCTGGTGGTACTTCCGGAATCAACGTGCCCGATCCGCTTACCTTCCTCATGGGAGGGCGTGAGACCACAGCTTCCGGGCAGCAGATCATGGGCGTGCTGAAAAGCCGGTCCATTAGTGAAGGGATTGTAGCAGATTCAATCGCCTGGGATGGAGACACTACCTTGCTGGCCGATGTAGTGGTCCAAGAGGCTCCATTCTCTTTTTCTCCGGTGAGAATGGTGATGAGATGGTTCTCCGCCAACGACAGTGGCCCCACCTACCAGTCGAAACTCATTCATGCCGGTTCGCTGGTGAGAAAGGGCATCACCACAGAAATGTCCGAAGAGGGGTTTATCAACTTTTTTCTGGGGTATTACGATCCACTTTTGACCCAGATTCTTGCAGAGAAATACATTCACCATCTCGAAGAATACTACACACAGCAGAAAACCGAAAAAGCTCAGATGAATGTGGATTTTTTTACACAACGGGCAGATTCCGTCAAGAAAGAGTTGGATAAAGTAGCGGCCTCAAGGGCCCGGCTCATGGATCAGGCCCAGCATCGGGTATTTGCCAGAGATCAGATCCAGGCGGCAGAGCTGGATGTAAAGCTGCAGATGCTTCAGGAAATGTATATCCAGTTGGTGGCTTCCAGGGAGCAGTTTATTGCCCAGCTGAAGCGCGAAACCCCGGTCATTCAAATTCTGGATCCGCCCAAACCTCCTTTTGATGTGGTGGGACCGTCTTTCATCAAATCTTTTCTGATCGGATTTGTCCTGGCAGTATTTCTGTTGTCTCTTTGGTTCACCCGTAATCTGTGGATAGAAGACGGTCGAACCTTCATCATTTCCAGCATCAAGCGTCCGGATGACGAGGAAGCCTAATCGTCCAGGACAAACAGGGGAATGTTGCCGAACAGGTTCAACGGCATGTAGGGATGCTGTCGACCACCCGTGAGGTCTCTTACTCGCTCAATCACATAGAAATTGAGCTCGGCCAGGGTCACGACCCGATCGGTATTGACATCTGCTGTGCCATTCAGGCCCTCTAGTAGCGCTTTGGTAAATGCTCCATGGCCCCACTCAGGACGTTCATACGAAAATTCTCTTCCGCTGGAAGAGGTAATCACCGTCAGCCCAGGTTCCCGCTCAATGAGATCCGTGATGGCCTGATTCAAGTCTAGCGCCTTGATCGTGGCAAACTCCATGAAGTCATAGCCGCTCTGCCCGCTGTGACAGGCATCTAGGAAGATCAGCTTTTTGCAGGGGGTGGCACTGACCCCTTCAGTGAGATCCCGGATGTTGAGACCTGTGGCAAACAGGTTGTGCGGATCAAAATCGGTGGGTAGGAGATAATGACTTCCCTTGTGATCGAGGGCGCCATGGGCGGAGAAAAACATCACGATGAGGTCTTTCTGTGTCGCCTGTCGCTCCAGCCAAGAAAGCCCTTCTTTGATATTGACGAGGGTGGCTTCGTCGTTGGTGAGGACCTGGGTTTCCACCCGGCGAAACAGGCGGCCGGATTGCTCACGGAATTTGTCCGAAACGGACATGGCATCATGGTGAGCAAATCGGAGCCGGAAATCCTGGTCCTGATAATCGGATACACCAATAGCCAGCACATAGAGGTCGGGTTTTACAGGGCCGTTGTTGAAGGTGGAATCTGCCCGTGTCACGGGTGCTGATTGGCGGGTTTCGTGGTCCACGCTGGGGTCAAAGCGACCCATCCTGTCGGTTTTGAACAAGCAGAAATCACTGCCGCCCCGGGCCAGGCTTTCTGAGCCCCCAGCGATGATGAAGCCTCCATCATCAGCTACAGTCACTGCGTGCCCGTAGTCTTCTCCTGCACCACGGGTGCGTGTCTCCCACACCTGCCGTCCGTCTGGATCCAGCCGGATCAGCCATACATCGGTACCGTTTTCCCGGTCTGTTTGGCCCACAGCAACATAGCCACCTTGCGGCACGGGTTCAATGGCGTAGAGAACATCCTTACCACCTTCTCCCAGGTCCGATTCCTGGAGCACGCGGCCTCCGGGGGTCAGTTCAATGACCACGCCTTGCAGACCCTTTTCTTCCTTCCAGGCCCATCCGGCAGCCAGAAAGTTACCGGTTGCTGTTTCCAGTACGGATTCGGCCACACCGTTGCCGGGTGCCCTGAGCACCCTTCTCCACACCCCTTCCCCGTTTCGGTCCACCCGCACAATCAGCATATCTGCCTTTCGCTCGTCATTGGCATATTGAAATCCTCCAATCACAAAGCCTTCATCGTGGGTTTCACGGATCGAGTAGCCTTTTTCCATTTCCCGTGTGCCGTAGTGTTTTTGCCAGAGTTGTTCGCCTACAGCATTGAGCCGAAGCATCCATACATCACTTTTCCCTTTGGAAAAAGAATGAGAATATCCGACCACCGCAAATCCTCCATCAGCGGTCTGGGTGATGGCTTTGGCTTCGTCGCCTTCTTCTCCGCCATACACGTTGGACCACATTAGGGATCCATGGCGGTTGAGCTGGAAGATCCATGCATTGCGCTGGCCGTTGGCACTGTCGCGCTGGTACCCTGCGACTACCAAATTTCCGTCACGGGTTTCAACCAGGTCATTGGCCCAGTCGTAGCCGGGGCCTCCGAAGATTTCGCGCCATTGTTCCCGGCCATATTCATCCACCTTAATAACCCACACATCGCTGCGACCCTCCCCAAACGAAAAGGTGAAACCAGCCAAAGCATATCCCCCATCACGTGTGGGTGTGAGTGAAAGGGCGTGTTCGTCATTGGCACCCCCAAAGAGACGGGCGAAGGTGCCCTGGGCATGTAGGGAAGACAAGGAGAGGAGCGTCACGAACAGGATCAGGAGGCGGGTCATATCAGAATCTGATTCGGAAGACGGAAAATGGATATATTTCAATAACGAAACATCCTGGCAAAAGGATATATCAGTTCCTTCGCAAGTGAGGCCTATTCCAATTGGCCGAGAATATGCTCAAATTGCAGGGAGTGATTCAAAAGATCAATCTCAGCTCACATGTATAAATCTGTCGGATATCTCGGGCTCTTAATGAGTGTTTTTTTTGTATTTGCGGCTGTGTTTATCTCGGTCAGGCAGATGCTTCCTCCTCCGCCCCCACTGTTTGGGCGAGAGTGGACTTACTTTATGAACCATCCGGATCATTTTAATTACCTGATTTCCACGTTGTTGGCAGCATACGGTATCTTCCGCTTTGTTCGTTCGTACAAAATCATAACGAATAAAGATTCCTGAGATATGCGTATCAAGCTCTTGCTTATTGCTAGCCTTTCTTTTTTGACTGTGTCTGTCCAGGCGCAGGAAGTGCTGGCCCGACTCGATTTGGGGCGGAAAGACCCCAAACCCAATTTTTTTGAATACTCACCCATTGATGGGGGATTGATCACGTTTGGTCCTACCAGCACAAGGTCTTCCAGATATCTGGGGCTGGTGAAATATGACGCCGACCTCAGGGAGGTATGGCGCGCACAGGTCGTCGAGCAGAATGGCCGCAACAACGTGGACTTCGTGTCCGTGATTGGGTCACACATCCTGCTGTTTGTGTCGGAATATGTCCCTGCTGAAGGGGTGATCAAAACCTTTTACTATTCCTATGACCTCAACGGTAGCTCCATTGTGGAGGAAGGATTGTTGTCGGTCGTGCCCAACCAGAAAGAACACAAAGTGGATTTGCAATACGTACTCAGCCCCAATCAGCGTCGGCTTTTGGCTTATAAAAATCTGGCCAACCGACGGGAATCAGAGAATCTGCTCTACTTTCTCTTTGATGAGGAAGGGGAAGTGGTCCAGAACGGCGATATCAACCTCAAATATCCAGACAACAAATTCACGCTGACCAGTCTGAGAGTCTCTAATGAAGGGAATGTGTTTGTTCTGGGAAGATTTGAGCGATCTGGTATTGCCAGCTCTGTGCAGGATTTCCAATACATCATGTATAGGTATGATCTTGCGCAGCGGGAGGTGGTGGAGGTGCCGATTGATATCGGTGGGCGATTCATCACAGACCTGGCCTTCAGGCTTGACCGTAATGAAAATATCTATCTGGCTGGCTTTTATTCCAATCGTGGCACAGACATGCTGGCAGGGGTACTATTGCAAAAACTGACCCGAGACGGAGAATTGATCCAGCAGTCTCTAGATGCTTTTTCAGAGGGGTTTCTGTCCAATTATCTCTCCCAGGGCCAGATCAACCGTGGCCGAGAGCTCCGGAATTTTTACCTTGATCCCGAGGACGGGATCATTCTCAGATCTGATGGGGGGGTGCTGCTCATTGCTGAGAAATTTTACGTGACCTACCAGTCCTATCGCGATATGTACGGGGGCTGGATTGATCGGGCCATCTATCATTATGAGGATGTGATTTTTACCTCTGTAGCCAGCGACGGTACCATCGAATGGCATTCCATTGTGGGTAAGAATCAGGTGTCAGAATCACCGTCAAATTTATCCTTCTTCAGCGCGATCGGCGCCCGGGGAAGCTACATTTTCTATGAATATAAGCCCCAGCGAATGCCCATCAATGTGTATGTCAACAATGTTGGCATCAATGGGGAAGTGACTGAGCGGAAGGCTGTTTTTCCAGACTTTTCTTTCGGTGATTCTTTCTTTCCCCGTCAATCTGTCCAGATTAACAATGACGAGGCATTGCTGGTCTATCTGAGCAAGAGGGGAAGAAATCTCTCGGTGGTGAAGGTGAGCATCGGCGAACGCTGATGTCACCGGCTGCGTAAATATTCCACCATCCGTTCCATCGCCACTTGTAAATGGGCCGTGGACAGTGCTGTATGCACAATTCGGAATATGCCTTTTTTTTGATGGCCAAACCCTTTTCCGGGCGTGAGGAGAACACCTGAGTGGTGGAAAATATCCATCCAGAGCTGTTGCTCCCCTTCGCTGCTGTGGTCCGTCAGGAATCTCGAAAAATCTGCCCAGACAAACAGGCTGCCGCGGGCCGGTATGTAGGGCAGCCGCAACAGCTCCAGTGTCTGTGCCACCACGGCATAACTCTCAGTAAGTGACCGTTGATTCCTGAGGATGTATTCCTTGATGAATTCCTGATCCGATAGCAACTGCCCAACTATCCACTGTGTGAGATTGGAGACCATGTGCGGAATGTTGGCATTGGAAAATCCGGTAATAAACGCATCATTCAGAGAATGAACTATCCCGAATCGCAGGCCCGACATGGCGAAGTCTTTGGACATGGCATACCAGAGGTGGAGGTAGGGGCTGTTCATCTCAGCCATGGTGGAGGCGAATGAGGTGAGGTCAATGTCTTCTTTGAAGGTCTCGGCGATTCGATCGTCATGGATGTTGATGAGGGAGAGCCCATAAATTTCATTGACCACGAGGTGTACCTGATGCTGTACACACCAAGCTGCGAGATCTCGCAGTTGGCTGGCGGAATAGATACAGCCCGTCGGGTTATCGGGCGAAGTGATCAGCAGCATCCGGAACTTTTTGCGCTGCGTGGTCAGCTTTTTCAGGGCATCATCTAGCATGACAGTGGTCACCGGGCCTTGTGATCCGTGGTCTTCAAGATCGATATGTGTCTGCAGGTCAAATCGCTCCATGCCACTTTTGAGGCCCAAATCTTTGGTGTACATGGGGTAAGAGGGAGCAGGGATTACCACCACATCTCCCGGATCGGCCAGCACAAAGGAGCTCACCTCAATAATCGCGGAGGCGCCGGCTGCAAAGGCGATGTGCTCCGAACCAATCGGTACGTGGCACAGGTACTTCGACATGAATGCTGCCACCTGCTCCCGTACTTTCGGATGGCCGATGGTGGCGGTGTACTGCATGATCTAGACGGGAAGAGCATTCTGGTGCAGGATAGATTGCAGTTTTTCTTTGATCAGGGGGATCATAGGGCCGTTTTCGGCCACATTGAGCGGAAAGGCACCGTCGGGATTCGTTTTAGGATCATATAGATTGTGGGTGGCCTCCATAAAGAGGTCCATGTCGATGCGGGCGGGATTGGCGGCAAGAGATGCGCCGCGAGAGGGGAGAGAAGAGAGCGTAGTGGACATATAATTTGGCAGCGATTTATGTTATTGAAAGCATTGTACCTGTCTTCTCCAGACAGGAAGCGTATCGTAGATATCTGTCGATACAGCGATAACTGCGGGAAAAAGTCCATTCTTCTTGCTAGGCACTGTTTGGAAAATGGTATTTGCTTACCATCGGAAGGTTTTTGGGG
>CAZLKP010000253.1:0-7296 GCA_964560095.1 uncultured Bacteroidia bacterium | reverse complement strand
TCCTTGGCGGGAAGCCGATTGTCCTGATGGCTGACAGGAAATAGGATTCGGTCATCATTGGTTCGGTAATCACCATATGGATATGCCTGATAATTTCTGGAAAATCCCGTTTCTGTAGTCATCACTTTCGTATCCGGATACATCCCTTTCCAGGTCTCCCAAGTCGTTTCTACTGCAGGGAATATTTCCGCCTGCTCCCCCCGATGATACCCCTGAACGCATTCGAGCCTCATTTGAGACCAGTTGCTATTACTCTGTCTGTCATAGGGGATAATGTTGGTATTAAATAGTAATCCTGAAACACCAAAGGTGGTTTCAATTCCGTCAATGTTGCGGTCCCAAACAGTAGCCGTGCCAGTGAGCGGACAATAGATCACAGAAAAAATCTCGCTGTTTGATTCATCATTCACGATCTCATGCCAGTCAAGAATTCGATGGGGATAGGCTTTCGGCTCTCCATCCACCAAATAACCAACCACCAAATCCTGATCAAGTAAATAAGATACTTCACTAGCTCCAGCAAAAACAGGCGCATCAACTGAGGGAATTCCATCCTTCCCTGGCCCTCCATCCAAGACTTGATCCTGTGGAATAAGCCAGCTGTAATCCTGTCCGGGCGAAGTCCCGGTTTGAGTGCCGGGATCTGGAGTTTCTTTGTCGCAGGAACTCAACCCGGAAAAAAGTACAACCATTGTAAGGGTGACAACAAAAGAATTCATGATGATGGATTGGTAAATGTGGGCGAAGTTGAACGCAAGGACAAGGCATAATGCAGAGAAACACTAAGTCGGTAGCTCGTTGCAACCTGTGTTCCTGACATATATCGAAAAATGGGGAGGTGCCCCATAAGCCTCAAAGAAAGATTGTTGGGAGAATTTATATTGAGTCCGGGAACAAGAAACAGATAATGTCCACCTGAATTTGGAACAGGAGCCAAATCACCAAAGCCCACAGCTCGTGAAAAGTCCTGACCAACTGAGCGCCACCTAATCTGAAACATCGGATCTACAAACCACTTTCCCAAGACGACACGATCCGAAAATGAAACCTGTGCCTGAAACTCACGTCCAAACCGATACTCCTGACGCCCCTGGTTGCGCTGTGATCTGCCTGTATGCTGCCAGGTAACCAGGGTAGTCATGGTAGAAGCCGGACTCCAAAACCCGCCTCGGCTATACATCAACCAACTACTAAGATCCCATGATCCAGATCCTGGTTGAAGATCGGGAGGCAACAGTATGCCCTGATTGTCCAGGAAATCTATCCGCCCCAGGGGCAGCCTGGGGCCAATCCCGATACTCAGGCTATGACCAGATATTTCATCCAGAGGGATCAGATTGTAGCGGAATAGCAGCACAGCGTCTCCCAATCCCTGGTTAAGGGTCTCATCAAGGCTTCCATCGAAACGAGTGATCGTTCTTTTCTGTTGGATGAAGGTAACGAGCAAGGTGGTCGCAAGGCGATTAGACCAATCATAATTCCCCTCTAGCAAGAAAGAGCTTGTTACCCGCAGCCTGCTCTTATCGGCGAGTGTAGTTCCTTCGCTCAACAGATCGGCCAGCACATTGTGATCATAGGTAGCCTGAATCTGTAATACCCCAGCTGACTGACTGGACATGCCCAGATTACTGGAGATTGGCACGCCGCCGGAGCAGCATTGTGATTGCAAACCTGCTGGAATGCTGAACACCAGAAGTGTGAGTACAACGATTTCCTTCATCATGCACACGCTCATTCTCAAGAATGTTTGAAGGGAAGGTAGGTAGAATCAGCATCTCTGGTTGTCAGCAAGCTTACATAAGTACAGGTGATTATTTTCCTCTTCCCTCCATCATCACGACCATGGTGTAGATCAGGATCTTAAGATCCAGTGCCAGGGAAATATGTTCCATGTAAAGGATATCAAACTTCAGCCGTTCAATCATCTCTTCCACATTGGAGGCATATCCATACTTGACCTGTCCCCAGGATGTGATACCCGGTCGGATTTTATGAAGATGGCGGTAATGGGGAGCTTCCTTGACAATCTGATCAATGTAAAACTTTCGCTCAGGCCTTGGCCCCACGATGCTCATATCGCCGATGAGCACATTCCAGAATTGCGGAAGTTCGTCGAGTCGGGTTTTGCGTAGCCAGCGACCGACAGGTGTCACCCTTGGATCTTCATCATGTGAGAGGGCCGGACCTGCCTTTTCGGCATCCACATACATGGATCGGAATTTGATGATGGTGAAGGGCGTGCCTCCTTTGCCGATTCTTTCCTGGCGGAAGAAAACCGGACCTTCAGAATCCATCCGGATTGCTACCGCTATCCCCAGCAAAACAGGTGAAATCAAGATCAGAGCAATGGAAGAGGCAACGATATCAAATGCCCGTTTACCTGCCCGCTCCCAGCTTTTGAGCACGTGCGGGTAGATCTCAATGAGCGGGGCTCCCAGAATATTGCTCACCTTGACACTTCCTGTCAGATAATCGTACACTCCCGGCACAACTTTGATGGAGGCCTGTGTCGGTTCACACTGATCGATGATGATCTGCACGGACTTGATTTCCTCAGGTTCCAGGGCAATAATGACATCTTCAATTCCACGTGAGCGGATGACCTGCTCTAGCGAAAAAATATCCCCAAAATGCTTCATTTGCCCCCTTAACCTCCTGTTTTTGTTGCCATGCAACGAAATGTACCCCTTGAACGCATAACCCAGGGAGCGTTTCATCCCCTCCAGCTCTTCATAGATTTTCGCTGCCTGTTCCCCAGAGCCCACCAGCAACGTCGGGAAACCCATCTCACGGTTATGAATTTTCCGGTTGGTGCGGGAGGTAATGAAAAAGTGGGTCAGAAATAAGGTACCAAACTGCATCCCGAAATAAGTTAACAAGAGCAGCCGCTGGATGGAACTGTCCTTTTCTTCGGGCAGTGGGTCATCCAGAAAAAACAGGAAGAAAATAATCAGAACCCCGATGAGTGTGGTCCGAAACAACTGAATGGTTTCCTGCACCCTGGATCGGCGAAATGGCTGCACGTACAGGCCCGATACGGCATAGAGAAACATCCAGTAGGCCATAATCACAGCAGCATTGATATACTGCTGCGGAAAATCCAGATAGCCATGGCCCTCAAGGATTTCGCGCCTGAAGGCCACAAACACCAGCCAAATGACATAGGTGAGGAAAACGTCTGCTCCTGCATACACAAGCCTCTGACTCCAACGACGACTCAGGGCCAGCCAGCCCGGAATCCGTGCGGAGAGAACCGATTTTCGCGATTCGGTGAGAACGTGTGCCATGTATCAGGGAAAAGGTCAGAGAAAAAGTTGGAGGACAAAGAAAGGAATTTCCGCCTCGCAATGGAAACAAAATTTCACCCTCTGAAATGTATCAGGCGGATATGATCCAAAAAAATGGTACCACTACGACCAGATTGGATTTCTTTATCAAAAGAACTCGCCCGGAAAAGCAGCTTAAATGCAGCCCCTTGTGGCAAGGACCGAGCAAGATCATTGAGGTGAATGTAGGCCGTTTTCCAGCCGTCTGGAGATACAAAGACGACGTTGGTGGGAAGCTCTGTTTCTAACACAGAACCTGGAGCCACGCCAACAAGTAAAACCGAAAAAGCTATGTCATTCCAGTAGGTCACTTCACACCAAATATCATTGTTGCCGGTCTGTGGCAGCCCCAATACTGGAGAAGAGGCCTCAAAGATGTACTTGTCAGGCGAAAATGTCACTTTCCCGGACCGAAGACCTGTGTAGGCCCGTTCGGTGGATTGACGAATCTGGGTAAAATTGCCTGTAAGCGATACATTCTCTAGAACCACCGACGCCCCTTCAAACCCCTCTTCGAATGCGTAGACCAAGGTCGTGTCGCGCGGAAAATACTCAAACCGCGGCCTGATGGTGAGGGTATCCAGAGGATTCACCCCTTCAATCGAAACATTGATGTCATTCCAAAACGGATATTCCCGGCGAAATCCGGACAGGCCTGTTTCAAACACCCCGCCACCAATACGAAGTGAAGTTTCCCCTGGCTCCGCCAGAATCGGAAATACGGTCGGCAATTCAAACACGCCGATCTGCTCATTTTGCAGAAATACCCAGGTATCTCTAATCCCAAGAGGAGACCACACCTGCCGGTTCTCATCTACGAGCACTTCAGCATCTTCTATCTGAACATATATCGGAAGAGATTCCTCCGGATTAATCAATGAACATCCAGATAGAAACGTTCCACAAACAAACAGAATTGGTTTCCAGTCCATGTGCCAAAGATATATGCTTCCCTTGTGATCCAGAATTACACGTGTAGTTTCACGTATAACGAAACTTACCTCTGGTTTGTGGCAGAAGCCTGGCAGATTTTCTGGTTTTTATCGAAAACAGAATTTCTTCTGTACCGCTTCTCCATTTTTGAGTATGACCTGAATAAGGGCAGGAGAAGGTTGAATCGCCGTGGCGGCCTGGGAGGTAATAAACAATTGATATTCGCCATCGGGCAATTTGGTAAACTCAAATCCATGATCCCGGTCAATCGGCTGGCTCCCAATCAACTGTCGTGTTCCATCCACACGGTACAGATATGCCCGGAACATGCTGGCAGTGCTCCTTGCCTCGCCAATTGGCAACCCTTTGATCGCCCCGAAGTCACGATTCATCTCCGGAATCCCGATAGATGCCTCTGAGGTTAGCAAGGAAGAGAAGGAGGTTGTCCGAACAAATTGTTGCGTCCAGGATGTTTCCTCATCCACATAACGAAGGACAATCACAGTGGAGTTTGCCCAAATGTTGACGCGTAAACCATCGGCAGAAACAGACCAAATGCCGCCTTCGACAGCCATCATCAGTGGCCGGGCACTCCATTGAGGCGCATTTAGCCACATATTTCCTTCCAATTCCCTGATTTCTATGTACTGCTGATGGTCCTGGTCTTGCACCCATTCCCCAATAAGAAGGGAAGGATCTGGTACAGAGGAAAGCAAACTGAAGCAAAGGGCATGAACGAAGAAAGGGGCAAACATTGAATACATGGCGATAAAAACAATAGCGAAGGGAACCTTATCATGTCAAGAATTGTTCCAAAAGGTGGATCAATACAGTTAACGGATTTATTCCCTGTACGAAAAAGAACGATGTGAAGGCTTACGTTACATAAATAGCATCAACCGCGGTGTATTTCTGTGATCAAGACTATCGTAATCGTTCTTTACAAAAGAAAGGATGAATAAATTTACGAAGGAAGTGTTCCAAAGATTGGAATTACCCTCAAATTTGCGATTCAAAGGCCGGATTCCCTGTGTGGAACAGCAAATAATCTGCGCAAACTGGTGAGGAAAACTGGCAGAAAACGGGAAAATCTAATCATTGAAGCCCTCCAGACAGACTTGTCTCCTTTTTTCCATTGAAAGCTGATACCTTCCTAATAAAAAACGGCAAGCGATGATACCAGCCAGCCAGACACTGACAGACATCCTCAAGGAGCAACTCCACCAGCACGAAGGCTGGTTGAAAGGCCTACCTATGCTCATTGCCTGCAGTGGTGGCTCCGATTCAGTAGCCCTGGCCGCTGCAGCAGCCAATTTGCAGTTGCCTTTTGCCTTGGCACATGTGAATTACCGCTTGAGAGGAAAGGATTCCACTCTGGATCAAGAGTTAGTCGAAGCCCTGGGAAAAGAATGGAAGGTCCCAGTTCACACTTGGACTGTACCCGACCGACAGTGGTTCCATGGAGAATCTCTTCAACAAAAGGCCCGGGAAATCCGATATGAGTTTTTCAATAACCTGATGGAAGAACATGGGTACCACCTCTGCCTGCTCGCCCACCACCAAGATGATCAGGCAGAATCCATCTTGCTTTCACTCGTAAAGGGTAATGCCTACCGGGTCTTTTCGCCCATTCCTCAGGAAAGAGAGGGCTTTTTTAGACCATTTCTAACCACCAGTAAAGATACTTGCCGTAAAGCCCTCCAAGAATGGAAAATCTCCTGGCGGGAAGACCGATCTAATGCCAGTAACGACTATCAGCGAAATCTGATACGGAATGAAGTCTTTCCCAAACTGACACAAATCAACTCCCGAATCACACAGCAGCTCACCAGCCGTGCCAACTGGTATGAGCAACAAATTGCCCTCCTACAGGAATTGCTCAAACCCTGGATGGAAACCCTCATCCGATATCGCAATGACGTGCACACCTTCTCCTGGGCTGCCTTACCCGATTCTTTGGGCCCACATCAAAGAATGATCTTTGCCTCTGTTCTGTCAGATTGGGGATGGCATGGATTTCATCTTCTTGAAGCCCTGGACCTGATGGATTCCATCCCTGGAAGACATCACCAGTGGGAGGGCCACCTAGTCAAGGGCCGCGACCTCATCCAGTGGATTCCACCACTTCCTGACACCGATGACATTGTTATCGCTGATCCGGAACAATTGCCAGCATCCGGGTCCATTGCCGGCCGGGAATGGTCAGTCCACAAAACACCGGTTCCCCCTGTATTTCCAGGTGATGGGCTGCAACACATCATCAGTCTCGATCATCTGATTTGGCCTTTGACCATCAAACAACCAGAGGCAGGTCAGAAAATGACGCCTTTGGGTATGCAGGGCTCGCAACTCCTGTCAGATATTATGATTAACGCAAAATTCAGACCGGCACAAAAAGCCAAAGCAATTTTACTTACAGATGCAGATCAGCATGTCCTTTGCCTGTCGGATTTTCGCATTGCAGAACAGGCTAAAATAAGAGAGCCAAGCACAGGAGCTCTGAGCTTTGTCATCCAGGCAGCAGATTGATTTTTTACGATAACCAAAAGCCTCTGTAGTTTTGTTCCCATGAATTCATGGAAAATTCTTTGTATCTGCGCGCCAATGCTGTTGTTCTCCTGTCAGGATCAGGCGACCAGGGGCAGTATAGAAAATGGATCTGCCGCTGATTCAACAATAGTCAAAACGGAGGAAACGCCCCAGGAAGCCATTGCGCGCATCAGTAAGCTGATCGACGATAATCCCGGCGATTATGGCCTCCTGCAGGAGCGTGCCATGACCTGGTACAGCCTGGATAGCCTCCACCGGGCTAACCAGGACCTCGACGACGCTCTGGCATTGTATCCGCAAAGCCCTGAACTCCACTACCTGAAAGGAGTATTCGCCAAGTCAGCTGGTGATACGCAAGCAGCCTTTGTAAACTTTCAGAGAGCGGTCGCTATGGGGACCCAAAATCCGGAGGCCCAATACGAGTTGGGGCAGCAGTATTTTTTCCGAAAGGACTACGATCGGGCAATTGAGGCCTATCAGGCTGCCC
>CAZLKP010000252.1:0-7305 GCA_964560095.1 uncultured Bacteroidia bacterium | reverse complement strand
CGGCGGCGCTTCGGTGCCGAAATTGTAGGTGATCGTACCGAGGATCGAGTGCGAGCTCGGATCAGCCGTAAAGTCGAGGCCACGGGTGTCGACGAATTCCACGTCGACGGCGTTGAAGTAACGATACTTCAGGCCGACGTCCCACGAATCGCTGATCGGGGCGCGGATACCTGCGAGAAGCTGCCAGGCGAGGCCGGTGTCCGAATCATCGAAGGCACCCGGGCCGCTGAGCTGAACGGTGCCGTCGAGGTCAACGCGGGCAACACCGATACCGCCGCCAGCAAATGCCTGCAGGCCATCATCGGAGCCGAATTCGAACATGCCGTTCAGCATGAAGGACAGCGCGGTAAAGTCGCCGGAAGCCGGCAGACTGGTGTTGGTCGCGACACCGTTCGGGAGGTTGACCTGGCCGGTCTGAAGGCCGACATTGCCCGCCGTAAGGTCAGTGAGCGAGGCCGACTTGTAGGCGACCTCGGTTTCGAGACGGAACGCCCCAAAGTCATAACCGACCGCAGCACCGAAATCGTAGCCGGTGTCATATTCAGCCGAGGCATCGCCCGAGTTACCGTCGATATCAAAGCTGACGTCTTCGACGATCATCACGCCACCTTCGCCCTGGACGTACCACTGGCCTTCGCGGGCCATGGCGGGCGTGGTGAGTGCCGTCGAAGCCATCGCCATTCCGATGACGAACTTGCGCATTCTAACGTTCCCCTTTTCAAAAGTCTGACGCTCTATCGCGCTGTATCTTTTCCACGGTTGAGTGGCAAGCAATCAATCGTGTCAAACTGTTGCAAGAATGCCGCTTTCTGGCCTTTGGCGGAAAATTTTCTCCGTGATTTCGCAGGATTGATACGGCTCGTGGGGCTTTGTGCCCGAATGCAACAGCCTGCCTTCAGGCACTGGGCAAGAGCCCCGCATTTTGCAGAATGCCGATGAGCTGGTTGAGGGTTGCTCTGGCTTCGGCGTCGATCACTGCACCGCCCTGTGCGGCATCGGGAAGGCTCGCGCTTTGCCAGCCGTCCGTGAAAATCAACCGTAGCCCGCGTTCCCGATCGAACACCTCCATTCCCGCTCTCGGGCTGACGAAATGCCAGGCGCCGCCGATCCGTGCGGCGATCTTGTCGGATTGACCGAGCCATGTCCCGCTTGAGCCTGCCCCAACGAGATAGGCCGTGCCCTCGGCGGGATCTTCCGGCGGCGCGCTGCGCACGGCCTCGACACCTCTGCTCATGAGAGCATCGATAATCGCAAGTGACTGATTAAGAATGAATTCCTTTTGTGCCTGCCCACTGAACAGCAAAGGGAGCCCCGTGTTCGGTGTGGTTGAGGGAAAGGAAATCGGATTTGCCATGATGGTCTCCCGGCGTCGTTAGCCAAGTTGCGCGAGCAAGAGCGGGCTGGAACTGGAATAGGTGCCGATCTGGCGGACCCACAGATTGCCCGGACCGTGGGTAGATAAGAGGGTCGACTGTTCGATCGAGCTCAGAACGAGCCGCGGCGCTGTTGTCGAATAAGCTGCGAGCGGCAATTCAACCGGGCCATAGCCGACAATGTAAACCTCATCCACCTGCTGATCCCGCAGAAACCCTTCCAGGCCCGTGGACTTACTGTGCCCATTATCAAAGAAGCCAGAATAAGAATCTAATCCAGAATCAGTGCCCTTTGGAAACACTTTTCGGACCCGCGACAGATCCAGTTCGGGGGCAAACTCGGCCCCGGCACTTCCCTGCACACAATGCACGGGCCATAGCACCTGAGGCAATCCATGAAGATCAATCAGATCTCCTGGTTGCTTGCCTTCGTGATTAGCAGCAAAGCTGCCATGATCCGCTGGATGCCAGTCCTGTGTAGCAACAACAAGCGGAAAATATGACTGGATATTATTGACGAGGGGAAAAATCTGATCTCCAGCAGGAACAGCAAGTGCCCCACCGGGTAAAAAATCGTTTTGAATATCTACGAGAATCAGTGCCCGCATATTGGTTGTTTCAGGGAAAAGTCAGACAACAAGGGGTGATCGGCTGATTGTCTAATAAATGATTGGGTACGACTTTTTTGTAAAATTGTTCGGCCAGACTGTAAGAATGGCCAAAAACGAGCGACACATATATTATATGTGATAGCTGGACCTGCGCAGCAGCATTTGATTTCATACCTTTACCTCAGAAAAATAATCCTTTCCCGAATGGACTTTGGAGCGATCTTCTGGATCACCGTAATCATACTGGTCTTTGGAGGCCTAAAAATAGGACACTGGAAGCTGTTTGAAAAGGCCGGGCATCCTGGCTGGGCCGCCCTTGTCCCTGTGTACAACTGGGTGATATGGCTCAGAATGATAGGCAAACCCATCTGGTGGGTCGCATTGTTAATGATTCCTGCTATCGGCGTGCTGGTATGGGTAGCGATGACCATTGACCTGGTGCGCTCATTTGGCAAATACAAGTTAAGCGAGCATGCAGGTGGTCTGGTGCTTTTTCCCTGGTACCTCCCCAAACTCGGCTACGACGCCAAGGTTCAGTACATGGGGCCGCCCGATACCCACAAGCATGTCCCAGCTAAAGGTCAACTTAGAGAATGGGGAGATGCGATTCTCTTTGCAGGAGTTTCAGCCCTGATCATTCGCACCTTTTTCATCGAAGCATTCATGATCCCTACTTCGTCGATGGAGCGAACCCTAATGGCAGGGGACTTCCTCTTTGTGAGTAAGTATCACTATGGTGCCCGGATGCCTATGGTGCCACTATCCATCCCCTTTATTCACAATAAAATTAAACTGGGCAATTTCGTCGCGCCCTCTTATCTCGATTTCCTGGAACTCCCCTACTGGAGGCTCCCAGGGCTCGAACAAGTGGAAAGAAACGACATCGTGGTCTTCAATTATCCTGCTCACGATATTGATGACCTTGGAGATGGGGCCGGATTGGTGGAGCCCATTTCCATGAAGGAAAACTACATCAAACGTTGTCTAGCTGTGCCTGGAGATACCTTGCGCATTTTGAACCAGCAAATTTTCATCAATGGGAAAGAGGGCTACAACCCGCCACTGATGCAATATCAATATCAGGTGGAAACGGATGGTACCGGATTCTCTTCCAATGAGCTGAATGAACTGGGATTCCGGAAATATTACGGAGATCAGTTTCGGGATAAAAACCCCAACTATGTGAATATCAGCCGTGGGCAATACTGGTTCTGGATGCCTGACTCCATAGCCAAGACCATCCGGGGGATGAGTAATGTCAAAAAAGTGGACACGATGTACACCCTTGCCGGTAATCACGACTCCAGAACCTACCCCACACGTGGTACCACCCACAATTGGAACATCGATAACTACGGACCCATCCTGATCCCGGGTGAGGGAATGACCGTCCCGCTGAACACAAAAAACCTTGCTTTATACTGGCGAATCATCGAAGATTATGAAGGTCACGAACTGAAAGTTGGTGACAACAAGGTGCTCATCGACGGGCAGGAAGCCACCGAATATACCTTCGAAATGAACTATTACTGGATGATGGGGGATAACCGTCACAACTCACAGGATAGCCGTATATGGGGCTTTGTGCCGGAAAATCATGTGGTGGGCAAGCCCTTGTTCGTCTTCTTCTCCTACGAATCTGATTTTGGTGTTCGCTGGAGCCGGATTGGGACAAAATACACTCATTAATCGACGGTCGAGGGACGAAGGGCAGTGCGTGGAAAAAAGAAGGGGTCTTGTGGGGCCTGGTCTTCACGAGACTGGCCTTACCTGAGGGATAAACCACCCTTTGATTTTGGGTTGGTACTTTCGACCTTTCCTTCATAACTTCCGACCACAGTGAAATCCATGGACACTGATCACACGACCCGTTGGCGCGAGCTGAATGCCAGGCTACAGGAGCAGTTTGGGAAATCCATGACGATGGAGTCCCTGCTGTTTTTGATCGGGGTAAGAGAATTGGGCACGCAGCCCAGAGAATTTACCAAGGAAGAAAAAGTAGATCTCATGCACATTGCCCTATGCAGGTTGTTGGCTTACAGCGGGTATTATGAGTTGAGTCACCGTGATCAGGAAGGCTGGCCACATTGGGAGATGGTCAACCCCCTCCCCCACAGCGATATATTTTCACAGGAGCACCTGCTGAGGGAACACATCCTCACATACTTTGAGGAAGAGGGTATTTTTGAGTAAAAAAGGTCTGGTTCATAACATCTCCGATTTATCAACGTATAACGATCCACTCCATCAATAGCGGCGTTTAACCCTAAACTATTGCCGTTGGTGAGACGTTTTTGACTGAAGCCGAACATTTCAAGAGCAGGAAATGAATTCTTGTCTAGATTTGTGAGGCAACTAAGTAGCACCTACAAGTGTATTAGCTCGTTCTTTTCCGTCTTTATGTTGGACCTAATCCGACTATATGAAGTTTATTTGGACGAGTGCTGGCATCTTGCTGTTGGCGATAGCCACCATTCTCACCGGCATGTCCGGTAAGCAAGTACCCAAGCCTCTACCCAAACAACACCTTGCTCTTCCCGTTGGTACCAAAGCCGAACTCAAGCAACAAGGGGCGCATCTCAGACCGATTGACCCTTTTGAGATCGACATCATTCCAACCGGAAGACCTGTTCCGAAAGATTACCATTTCAGTAGTCCGTTCGGAATGAGAAAGCATCCAATTCTTGGTGTGGACAAAATGCACCAGGGAATTGATTTCCCCGCACCCACCGGAACGCCCGTGCTTGCAACAGCAGCAGGAAAAGTCGTTAAGGCATATCATGGCGCTGACAGCAGCTCGTATGGCAATCATATATTGATTTGGCATGACGAGGAATATCAGACCCGATATGCTCACCTTTCCCAGCTGTATGTTTCCGTAGATCAAATTGTCAGTGAAGGAGATACCATCGGATTCGTAGGGAACACCGGCCGGAGCACCAATGCTCACCTCCATTATGAGGTCATTCGCGACGGTTCCCATGTTGACCCAGAGGAGTATCTATAACCTGGCACAACAAAACGCAAACGCCATTCCTATACCAGGGGTGGCGTTTTTTATGATTCTTTTCGAAATCCTTTTCAGGGATTTCCGCCAGCCAACCACAAAAATCCTTGGTTAGCCAGCAAAAAGGCTGTTCTCTTGGCGCCTCATTCTGAACCTATCAGTATGATCGACGTACACTTTGCCGATTGTTGTACCAAATACGCAAATATGGAAGCTAGCCGTCAATGGCTGTTTTCAGCAACAATGCTGGCTACTGCTTCGATTTTGGTTTCTTTCCTCTTTCAGGGAACATCCATTTTCTCTCAGCGACAGCCAGCCCATCACACTTCTCTACGTCAGATCCAGTGGAATCTCGCATCGATCGACCAACTGGAAGCAGCAGATGCCCCTGAAGTCAGGCCGCTGGAAGAGGTCTATCCTATAGCCAGTGGGTTTGGCCTGAGGAAGCACCCCATTCTCAATACCCGAAGACTTCATGCGGGTGTGGACTTTGCCGCTCCCAAAGGAACAGCTGTCTATGCCGCTGGCAGCGGTATCATTGAACGTATTTCTCCGATTTCAGATTCTTCGACCTTCGGAATCCATGTGGTGATTCTGCACGACAGCTCTTCGGTGTACGAAGGGCGCTACCGCACCTTGTACGCCCACCTGTCTTCGGCTTCAGTGCGGAAAGGCCAGCGTGTGGAAGCCGGCCAACATATCGGTGCGGTAGGATCAACCGGCAGAAGCACAGCGGCCCACCTGCACTTCGAGATTCACCTCGATGGGCAACCCGTGAATCCGATGGAATATTTTCCGGTCGAACCGACACCCGATACACTCACCGGAGATTCTATCCCGTACAAAGAATTTTTGATCAGGTAGGTATCCCCTCATAGCCGGATCATCTCTCTACAGCGGAATATTTCCGTGCTTTTTCTTCGGCAAGGTTTCTGCTTTATTCTCCAACATATCAAAAGCCCGAATCAACTTGATCCGGGTATTTTCCGGAAGGATGACCTCATCAATATACCCTCTGGCTGCAGCCCGGTAGGGGTTCGCGAAGGTCTCGGTATAATCGTCCACCTTTTCCTGCAGTTTTGCATCCGGATCGTCGGCATCCGCAATTTCATGCCGGAAAATAATTTCTGCAGCTCCTTTGGGACCCATCACGGCGATCTCGGCGGTAGGCCAGGCAAAGTTCATGTCAGCCCCGATGTGTTTGGAATTCATGACGTCGTAGGCGCCTCCATACGCTTTTCGAGTAATAACCGTCACTCTTGGTACAGTAGCCTCACAAAACGCGTACAGCAGTTTGGCCCCATTGATAATGATGCCATTCCACTCCTGATCTGTCCCCGGCAGGAATCCCGGCACGTCTTCGAAGACAAGCAGTGGGATGTTGAAAGCATCGCAGAAGCGAACAAACCGAGCGCCTTTGAGCGAACATTTGATATCGAGGACACCAGCCAAAACAGACGGTTGGTTGGCCACAATACCGATGCTACGTCCATCCAGGCGGGCAAAACCGACGATGATATTCTCAGCAAAATCCTTATGCACCTCCATGAACGATCCCTGGTCCACGACCAGATCAATCACTTCTTTCATGTCGTAAGGCTGGTTGGGGTTATCCGGAACGATGCCCTGCAGCTTGGGCACGGGAGCCGGGTTGGGATCCCGCTGCGTTCTGATTGCTTCTTCTTCGCAATTCTGAGGCATATAGCTCAGGAGGCGTTTGAGATTTTGAATGCATTCCAGTTCATTGGCACAGGCAAAATGAGTGACCCCGGATTTGGTCGAATGGGCTGATGCCCCTCCCAGGTCTTCGGAGGTCACCTCTTCAAGGGTAACGGTCTTGACCACATTGGGGCCTGTCACAAACATGTAGGAAGTATTCTCCACCATCAGGGTGAAGTCGGTGATGGCAGGGGAATACACAGCACCACCAGCACAGGGGCCCATAATGGCTGATAATTGCGGCACCACACCTGATGCACGGGTATTTCGGTAAAAGATATCGGCGTAGCCTGCCAACGATACCACCCCTTCTTGAATCCGTGCGCCTCCGGAATCATTAAGTCCGATAACGGGTGCCCCGTTTTTCATCGCCAGATCCATGATTTTACAGATCTTTTCAGCGTAAGCTTCGGAGAGGGATCCACCAAACACGGTAAAATCCTGGGAAAAGACATAGACCAAACGGCCGTCTATTTTCCCGTAGCCAGTGACAACGCCATCCCCCAGAAATTTTTGTTTTTCGAGGCCAAACTCCGTGGATCTGTGGGTAACAAACCGACCAATTTCTTCAAAGGTGCCCTCATCAAGCAGCAGG
>CAZLKP010000251.1:0-7328 GCA_964560095.1 uncultured Bacteroidia bacterium | reverse complement strand
GGCGGGCCAGGCGCTGTATTATCGGCTTCGCCAGGTAGATTTTGATGGCAAACAGTCCTTCAGCCATGTAGTTGAACTGGCACCACAGGATATGGGAACCAGCATATCCACGCGGGTATTCCCCAATCCGGCTACTGCGTTTTTTACAGTAGAATGGGAAGACGGTCTGTCTTCGTCTTCTGTAGAGATCGAGGTAAGAAGCATTCAGGGGCAGACTCTGGCTCGCAAGTCAGCATCAGGAGCTGCTTCCAGCCAGCGATTTAACACAGGAGCGTGGGCTCCCGGAACTTACCTCGTGACCGTCCGCGCGGGAAACAAAACCACCACAAACCGGATCGTGATTCGGTGACCAGCCGTATCTCTTTTCTATGCAACCATTGCAGAAGCGCTCAGGTCTTTGGTACATACGCCAGAGGGCTAAGCGATCGCTTTATTCATACAGCATGACTCCGTCCCAGGCGAGCCTGGTTGACGATTATCCAACGGTTGAAACATGTGAGAGAGGTACTGAAAGAATCCCATGAAACATCATCTGGATTATTCAGGAATCGGTTGATATTTTGTGTAGAGCTAAACGCCATGTCGGTTTCGAATCGGATTTCCATTCCCTTGTTGCTCCAGCCTGGTATTCAGCGCATCCTACCTGTTGTGCTCGTTAGCATGACTGCATTGTTGGTGGCATGGACCATCAAGCGAACAGATCAGCCATTGTTTCCTATATCTTCTGCTGTCATGCCGGCAGCCTTGCAGACATCACCAATGGCTGTTGACTGCCAGTTTGCCTTGTATCCCAATCCCAGCTATGGGATGATCAATGTCGAATGGACAGGAGAATCGGTCATCCCGCCTCTTGTCGAAGGCTTTGATGCACAGGGAGCACTTGTGGAGCGCTTTCAGCTCGATCTAAAGCGCCGCACGCTCCAACTCGATCTCAGTTCCTGGGAAAAAGGCACCTATGTTTTCGTGTTGAATCAGGGCGAATCAGAGCGAAGAAAAACCCTCGTCCTTCGCTGAATTCAAACAGGGCCTAATCAATCGCTCACCGCATGAGGCTTCATGTCGATGATCTGCTCTCTGTCAGGCCCAAGGGAAAGCCAGGTCAGCTTCACGCCCAACTGTTCTTCGAGGTACTGAATGTAGTTGTTGAGTTCGGCCGGAAGGTTGGCCTTGTCGGTTAGGGCGGTGACATCTGTCTGCCAGCCTGGTAAGCTCTCCCACACCGGGTCGGGACCCTGCGCCAGGTCAAATGGGACTTCATCAGTGATTGTACCGTCGGGCAGTCGGTATCCGGTACACACCCGGATTTCCTCAAGTTGAGACAGGACATCCGCTTTGGTCATGATCAGGTCGGTCACCCCGTTGATCTGAACGGCATACTTGAGCAGGGGCAAGTCGAGCCATCCGGTACGACGGGGCCGCCCGGTGGTCGCGCCAAATTCTCCGCCCTCTGTCCGGATTTGCTCTCCCATGTCATCGTGAAGCTCTGTCGGAAACGGGCCACTGCCAACGCGGGTGCAGTAAGCTTTGAATATGCCAAAGACCCGACCTATCTGCTGGGGAGGAATGCCAAGGCCCACACAGGCTCCGGCGGTGATGGTATTGGAACTGGTGACGTATGGATAGGATCCAAACTCAATATCCAGCAGCATTCCCTGGGCTCCTTCCGCCAGGACATTCCTGCCGTCCCGATGAGCTTTCTGAAGGTAGTGTTCGGCGTTGACGAAGCGAAACTGCTTCAGAAAACGAATGGCATCCAGAAATTCCTCCTCGCTGGCGTCCAACTCATAGTCGAATCCGTACAGCTGGCGAAGCATCACTTCGTGCTTGGCGCGGAGCGCATGGTATTTTTCTTCAAAACTAGGGGATTCAATATCTCCGATTCTCAGACCGTTTCTCCCGGTTTTGTCCATGTAGGTAGGCCCGATCCCACGTAAGGTGGAGCCGATTTTCTTATCACCTTTGGCCTGCTCGGAAGCTGCGTCCAGTAGTTTATGGGAGGGAAGAATCAGGTGGGCACGTCTGGCGATGATGAGTCTCTGTCTGGCATCATCAACTACGGTATCGAGTTTTTCCACTTCCTGCTTGAGGGTCACTGGGTCCAGCACGACGCCATTGCCGATGAGGCAGTCTTTGCCGGGATGAAAAATGCCGGAAGGAATGAGGTGAAGCACGTATTTGTTCCCGTCGATCACGAGGGTGTGTCCGGCATTGGGGCCTCCCTGAAAGCGTGCAATGATATCGTAGTGTGGCGCCAGGACATCGACCACTTTCCCTTTCCCTTCATCGCCCCATTGCAACCCTAATAAAACATCCATAATTGATGGTATTTCTGAGATATTTACAGACAAAATAAAAAGCAGGATCCATTGCAGGAACCTGCTATGCCCTGAATGTGATGGGCTCAGGCGAGTTTTCCGAGTGCTTCTTCCCGGGAGTCAAACACTTCAAAGATGGTATTCAGCTTGGTGATTACCAGAAGATTACGGATGTAATCACTGGGGGAAGCAAGCAATACATCCCCACCTACCCGGCGCGTTTTTGTCAGCAGCGTAATCAAAACGCCCAGGCCGCTGCTGTTGATGTGCTGCAATTCCTTCAGGTCAATGACAAAGCTCTGAGGGCCTCCTTTTCCCAGTTTCTCAGAAAGGGCTTCTGTCAGGGCGATTCCATCATTTTCTCCGATGAGATTTCCCTTCAGGAGGAATACGCCAATTTGTCCGGCGGTCTCATATGAAAATTCCATATGTTGATTCGATGAGGTAATGGTCAGTTGTTGTGGCTGGCTGCCTTTCTTCCATCACATTGAGGGTCCTTGCAGGTGCCATGTAGTGTGAGAGAATGATGATTCACGGTGAAGTTGAGAATGTCACCAATGGTCTTTTCAATTTCACCAAGCCTCGGATCACAAAACTCCAGCACTTTTCCACACTCGGAACAGATCATGTGATCGTGCTGCTTGTATCCATACGATTTTTCATACAGCGCCTGGGAAGTTCCAAACTGGTGTCGCTTCACAAGATCACATTCCACCAGGAGGTCGAGTGTGTTGTAAACAGTGGCTCTGGATACCCGGTAGTTTTTGTTTTTCATGTGAATGTAGAGAGACTCTACATCGAAGTGATCCGACCGGTTGTAGATCTCCTCCAGGATGGCAAACCGCTCGGGGGTTTTGCGTTGCCCTTTGCGATCGAGATAAGAGGCAAACATCTGCTTGACCTCTTCGATCCGTTCCTGCTGTTTGAGTGGTGGTAGATCTGGCATGTCCTGAAAATAAGAGAGAACTGCCAAAACAGAGGCCGGCCCTCTTCAAATGAAGGGAGTAAAGATACAAAAATATCAGCTGTTAAACAGGTCTTTAGGTAAAGAAAGCTGTTCAATGTCAGGGAAATGGCGGTCACCGTCTTTTGCGTCTGGCTCTACGATTTTTTCCGGCATTATCGGCGAGTGTGCGTTGGATCCCCCACCAGGCAAAATATCCGACAGCGCCCAGCACTGCCACGACAAGGATAATTCCGATCACATTCATAGGTAGTCGTTCTTTCTTGAGATCTAACCGTAAGTGCCCAAAAAGGCCACTGAGAAAAGATAGGAAAAGATTTGTGTTCTGCCAACCGGGGGGCAAAAGGAAACCGCCCCTCTGGGAAGAGGGGCGGTCTGAACCAATATAAATTCGTCTTAATCAGCAGACTTCTCTTTTTTTGCAGCATCTGTCTTTGGCACAACCTCTTCCTTTGGAGCAGCCTCTGCAGCAGCCTGGGCTTTGGCTTCAGCTTCTTCCCTACGCTGCTTTTCGGCTTCTTTCTTCACACGCTCGTCCTCCTTGCGCTTTTTACGCTCTTCAAGTCCTTCGGCGATCGCATCAGTGATGGTCTTGATGATCAACTGCACCGATTTGGCGGCATCATCGTTGGCCGGAATCGGAAAATCAACAAGGGTAGGATTACTGTTGGTGTCCACCATGGCAAAGGTGGGAATATTCAGCTTGCGAGCCTCTGCGATAGCGATATGCTCTTTAGCAATATCCACAACAAAGAGGGCAGAGGGGAGGCGATTAAGGTCTGCAATACCACCGAGCACTTTATCGAGCTTGGCCTGCTCGCGTGTAAGCATGAGGCGCTCTTTCTTGTTGATGCGTTCGAAAGTACCATCAGATTTCATCTTATCGATGTTTTTCATCCGCTTAATGCTCTTCCGCACGGTGGCGAAGTTGGTGAGCATACCACCCAGCCAGCGCTCAGTCACGTAGGGCATATTTACCCGACGTGCTTCCATCTCGACGATTTCCTTTGCTTGCTTCTTGGTAGCGACAAACAGAATTTTTCGTCCGGAAATAGAAAGCTGCTTGGCTGCGCGAGCAGCCTCATCAAGCATCCTGTGCGTCTTGTTCAGGTCAATGATGTGGATCCCATTGCGCTCCATGAAGATGTAAGGAGCCATGCGTGGATTCCACTTTTTGCGAAGGTGCCCAAAGTGGACACCCGCTTCCAACAGATTCTGATAGCTTGGTAGTTGCATATCGGTAAGATGCCTCGATTAACGCTTGGAAAACTGCTTACTTTTTCGAGCCTTTTTAAGACCTGGCTTTTTACGCTCAACTTTCCGGGAATCCCGGGTGAGAAATCCTTCACGTTTTAGTGTAGGACGATTTTCTTCATTCAGATCTACAAGAGCCCGACTGATGCCCAATCTCACGGCTTCTGCCTGTCCTTTGATACCCCCTCCATAGACATTTACCTGGAGATCGAAGCCTTCCTTATTCAGTTCAAGCACACGGAAGGGATCTATCACACGGAGGGCGAGATTGTCCACATCGAAATACTCGTTGAGTGAACGTTTATTAATTTCAATTTGGCCGGAGCCCCCTTCTGCCAGTTTTACCCTGGCGATGGCTCTTTTTCTTCGGCCTATAGAAACATATTGACTCATGGCAAAAAACTATCTCGGTGACTTAGAGTTCGAATGAAACAGGCTCTTGAGCGGCATGAGGATGCTCTGCTCCAGCATATACGCGGAGGTTGCGAAACATCTGGCGGCCCAACTTGGTTTTGGGAAGCATACCCCTAACAGCCATCTCAACGATGCGCTCGGGATGCTTGAGCAGCATATCGTTGGCACCAATCACCCGCTGCCCACCCGGATAACCCGTGTGACGGATGTATTCTTTCTGGTACCACTTGTTGCCGGTCATCCGGATTTTGTCAGCATTGAGGACGATCACATTGTCACCGCAATCGACGTGTGGAGTATAGGAAGGCTTATGCTTTCCGCGAAGGAGGCTGGCAATTTTGCTGGCCGCCCGGCCGAGGATTTGACCTTCAACATCCACAACCAGCCATTGCTTTTCAACGCTTTGTTTGTTGGCTGACAGTGTTTTATAACTTCTTGAATCCATGATGATCTACTTGCTCTCCGAAATGGCTTCGCAATTACGGAGTTTTTGTGAAGACATGCAATAATGCTCACAAAAATCGGGCAAAGGATGAAAAGGTCTGCAGACCATTTTTTTCCTGGGAAAAGGGTTGATCCTGCCCGATTTGAGGGTGCAAATGTACGACATTTTTTCTTTCGAGAAAGAGGGTAGCCCAATTTTGTTTACATTCATTCACAAAGTCACTGCTGCCTTTAGGGGGATTTCAAAACTTACCCTCGCCACATTCGTTTATTATCTACCTCCTCTACCATTATCCAACCGATCGAAGAATGTCTAATGGTCTTCCCGGTCACTGGTGGTTGGAAGAGCGTGCGTCCATTTGACCAGAAATACCTGCAAACACGCCCTATGTTTCTTCGTTGGCCTTTCCCGCAGCTTCGCGCCCTGTTATCCCTCACATTCCTTCTGTTGATGGCCCCTCATGTGTGGGCTACCCACAATCTTGCCGGACAGATCACGGCCAGGCAAACTGATCCCAATAATCCCAACACCTACGAGATTACGCTGACCACCTACACCGACCCTGCGCCGGCCAATGTAGATCGCTGCTCGGCAGATATCGAGATTTACAGCGTGGACAACGGCGTCTATACCCTGCTGGCCATCATTGAAGATATTCCCCGTGCCAATGGCCCGATTGATAACACCCTCCCCAGCGATTGTACCCTGCCTCCGGGGATTGCCAGATCCGGCATTGAGGTCAAAAAAACCATCAAAGAGAATTTGTACCTCACCGACTATACCTTCCCGGGCCCTGGTCGATATGAACTGCGGTACTACGATCTGGCGCGGCTCGAAAATGTCACCAATATCAATGATGCCGATCAGCAGACCTTTTATGTTGTCTCACAGCTGTTTATTCCCAATCCGATTATTGGCAATAACAGTACCCCCATTCTGCTGAACCGACCACTCGATGATGCCTGCCAGGGGAAAATCTGGACGCACAATCCCGGGGGATTTGATTCCGATGGAGACAGCCTTGTGTATTATCTCTCTCCTTCGCTTCAGTACAACCCACCGGAAAATATTCCTCCTTCTCCCACCAACGGATACCAGTTTCCGGATAACCCACAGTTTGGGGCCGGACATTCATTTTCCATGGATTCTCTCACCGGACTAATCACCTGGGAAGTCCCCGCTGAGCTCGGGGTGTACAATTTTGCCCTTGTGGTGGAAGAATGGCGGGACGGTTTGTTCCTGGGATCTGTCCTGCGGGATGTGGCCGTGGAGGTCATTGATTGTGAAAACAATCCTCCTGTGATCCAGACCATCGACGATACCTGTGTCTATGCGGGTGACATTCTTGAATTTAATGTGGATGTATGGGACCCCGACGAGGTGGATTCTTTGTATTTTCAACTCAACAACGGTGCACTGGGAAATAACGGACCGTTTGCCCTGGCCAGCAACCCAGCCACAATTGCAGGTGTGGTGGTGGATCCGATCCCGGGAAATTCATTTGGCTTCTCTTCTCTGCCTGTTTCAACGGTCAACAATGGCACTGGCCAACCCGTCGATACGATCAACAGCATCGTGGTCTGGCAACCTTCGTGCGATGACATACGGAAGAGCAAATTTCAAATTGATTTCTATGCCACCGATAATCAGAACTACTCTCTACCCAGCGTGGTAGGCAACACGACCTTGTCTGCCAACAAGGTCGTGACCATCAAGGTGGTGCCGCCTCCCCCGGGAGACCTCACTGCCACCAAAGGTGATCGGACCATTACCCTCGACTGGGCGCCTACTTTTTGTTCAGACCGGGTGGTCGGGTATAAAGTGTACAGAAAAATCGGGGGTGGAGACTTCATGCAGGATACCATCTGCTGTGAAGAAACACCGGTTCAGCAGGGCTATGCGCAAATCGCAGATGTGCTAGGCTGGACGAACACAT
>CAZLKP010000250.1:0-7343 GCA_964560095.1 uncultured Bacteroidia bacterium | reverse complement strand
CCGCAATCACATACATTTGCTCTTCCACGTAATCGATGCCGATATCTGTAGGAAGATCGTCGGCCCCTCCATCATAAGAGACAGACCAATCTATCAATCCGTCCTCATCCAGAGAGATCAGGTAAATGTCTCCGGCTGTATCTCCACTGGCATAACTGACAGCCAGTACATACGCCAAATCTGACTCAGAAATAATCACACCTATGCCATAGTCATCCGAGCCTGCCTGAAGATCGAACGAGCGTTCCCAAATAACCTGCCTATCGACATCCTGATGCGTAATCCAGATATGTTGGCTGGATGAGGCAGAATCATAGGTGTTTCCAACGACGTACATTCCATCGTCGGACCTGAGCACCTGATCCAACCAATTCACGGTAGGAGCCGGGAGGCCGGATTGAATGGAGGACGAAGAGTTAAGCAAGGTCTGGCCCTGGAGGGGCTGGAGATTAATCAAAAACAAACAAATGCCAAGTCTGTATCCAATGAACCCAAATGTGAGGGGGCGTACTGTGAAGTTTCATGGCTGAGAGAATGATCTTGTGAGAGGCTTTGTCTGAATATACAGCTTTTCCTCCCGGAGTCCAAGCATAGACCAATCCAGTCAGATTCATCCTGGCTCAACTGTCTTCCCCATAATCATGACCAACCCTCACTCCTGCCCCAACTCATAGTCCAGCACGGCACCCAGGTTTTCTACGGAAATCTGCTTGTAGCGGATCACAAAATCCTTGTCCAGCACAAAAATCAATGGGGTGGAGATGATGTTGTAGTCGCGGTCAAAGCCTGTCGTGCGGGCCGGATCAGCCAGCGCGATGCCCGGTAGGCCGTATTCAGCCACTTTTTCTTTCCAGATGCCACGATCTCCATTGGTGCAGATCGACACGAGCTCCACGCCCTGCTCGAGATAGGAAGGAATCATCTCCACGAGTTTCGGAGTGACGGTCTTGCAGGTACCGCAGTCGTAGCTCCAGAAGTAGAGTACGATCCAGTCAGCCTCCATGTCATACAGGGACACGAGTTCATCGTTGAGATCCAGCATCCGGAAGTCCTTTCCCTTGTCGCCTACGAGGGTTCCTTTCCGGTCGCGCACATAGGTGCGGAGTTCTTCCAGATAGTCTGGATCCACCCAGGGTGCCTGCCCCGTGAGATAGTAGGTCTCGGCGATGTGCATCATCACCGATTCCGCCATCATGCGTTCGCTTTCGACATATCGGTTAAAAAGGGTCGATAGATAATGCTTGGAGGTCTCCGGATGGCCGGAGGCCAGGGTCACGATATGATCCACGGCTTTGATCACCGAATCAGGATCCTGAACCACCATATCGAGATAGCCGATCACCTTCCGCTGCGCCACGGGCGTCCGCAACATCGCCGGGTCGGAGAGATCCAGCGCATCGAAGTAATGATCCTTGTACCAGAAATACTGCCAGTATTCATCGGCGCCTTCCGGCGGCTCTGGCAGATCCGGGCCTTTCACAGCCTTCAGAAACCGGGAATAGAGCAAATCAGGATATTGATCAATCACCTCCAGCCGGTGGGCAGCAATCTCTCCCTGCAGATTTTTGATGCGTTGCTGCAAGGCTAATCGACTGCTATCTTCTGTGGCAGCGTTCAATCGTCCCTCAGTCTCTCCGATCTGCTGTTGTACCTGCTGCAGAAAGCGCAGGTCGTTGTAAAATACCTCATTCGCTTGTGAGCCGGTCACGTCCATGTGTTCCACCAAGTTGTCCATATCTGTCTTCAGCTGAAATTCCTGATCTTCATCCAAAAACAGATCAACATATTCCATCTCCGGAGGCAAGACGACCAAATACATGCCTGGCGGATACAGGCTGTCTGCTTCGAAGGAGAATGTGCTGTTCATCACATCTGCGGAGTCGAGCATGAGGGTGCGCTCACCGAAATAAAAGCCCAGATAGGCTTTGTCGGCTTCGAAGCCCGCTACATGAACCTGGATATCCGCCCCGGACTGGGCCAAACCAGAAAGGATTCCTCCAGCCAGAAATACAGTGGATAGGAGTTGTTTCATGAGCATCTGTTCTCGGTTTACCGGGATTGTCTTACAATTTTTGACATCACCGCAAAGACGGGAAGAAGGCGTAAAGACCGCAATGGGTTGACCCTACATAGCGTCCTTCGCGTCTTCCCCTTTGAGGCTTTGCGGTAAAAGTCTAGAGGCTTCTGAGACAGCCTCCTCGACCGGGGCAGATCTAGGCATCCAGTCCCAACTCATGGTTCAGCACCTCTTCGAGTTGCTCCATGGTGAGCTGCTTGTAACGGATTTTTTTGTCGGCATCCAGCACAAAGACCTTGGGGGTGGAACGCAGGTCATACATGGCATCAAATCCACTCTGCCGAGCCGGATCGGCTACATGAACGCCGCCGGTGAAATTGTAATCCCTCATTTTCGTTTTCCAGTCTTCGATGGTACCATTGATGCTCACGGTATAAAGCGACACCCCTTTGTCTTTGAATTGGTCGTAAACCGCGACAAGTTCCGGCGTCACAGTTTTACAGTGGCCGCAGTCATAATCCCAGAAGTAGAGAATGGTCCATTCTCCGGGCATGCTGTGCAGGCTTTTTTGCTGTCCGTTGAGGTCGTTGGCAGCAAAATCGGGGGCTTGCCGACCGATAAGGTTGGGCGACAGGGCAAGCGCCCGCTCTTCCATCTTGGCCAACGTGGCCGAATCGGCCCACCAGGCTTTGCCGGAGAGGTAATACTTCTCCACCATGTGCACATACACCCCGTCGTAGCCCATCATTTTGGATTCGATGTACTTGTTCATGAGGGTAGGCACGAAATACTTGAACACCTCGTCATTCTCCTCAGCCTGATCAATGATGAGATCGATCGAAGCATTGATCGAGTCGGGATCCCGCATGGTGAGGTTGTCGAGATAGGTCGTCGCTTTTTGAGACAGGGCAACCGTACGCAACAACCGGTCATCGGAAAAATCGACGCCATCCAGATAACGCTCCTTAAACCACCAGAATCGTTCTTCCTGATCGGTGATGCTCTCCGGAATCTGGGGATCCTGCATGGTTTTGAGAAATTTGCCATAGAGCCAGTTGCCGTATTCCTGGGTAATCTTTCTCCGGTGACGAATCACGGTAGAATCAATCTCCGCCATCTGAGCTTTGAGGGTAACTTCTTCGGCAGTGCCTTCGGCGGCTTCCTGCACCTTTCGCCGGATTTCTTCTGCCCTGGGACGCATTTCAGCGAGGAGGCGAATGTCGCCGTACATCAATGTGTTTTGCTTAGAGCCTTCAATCTCGGCGTTCAGGGTGAGATCAGCTGTGTCGGTTTTGACAGAGAAATGCTGGTCCCGGTCGATCACAATTTCGAAGAAATTATTTTCAGGCGGCAGCACGACCATGTACATGCCGCCAGCCAGGGCGGTATCACCTTCGAAGGTGAAGGAGCCGTTATTTGCCAAAACCGTATCGCGAAGGCGGTTTGAATCCCCATATCTCACTGCCAGAAAAGCGGTGTCGCCGGTAAACCCATCCACCTGGATGTCAATCTTGTAGGAATCATCCTGCGGTGGCAGGGGGTTGCCTTCGGCCATGACCATGGCCTGCTGATCGCCAGATTCCTTCTCGCTCTGGTCCTGATTGCCGCATGACGATATGAGGACAGACAAGGTGCTCATCATCAGCGCTAAAACAGCTATTCGATTCATGTTGTTCGAGATTCTTGTGGGTAGTCAGAATGGTAGCAAATCGTGGATTAGTCTCCCTCTTCTTCGGTTGTTGTGTCCGTTTCAAGGCCCAGTTCATGGTCGAGAATCTCACGGATTTGCTCCACTGAAATTTGCTTGGCAATGATGGTTTTGTCTTCGTCGAGAATAAAAATTCTTGGGGTAGAGCGGATGTCGTACATCGCATCAAAACCCGACTGCCGGGCATGGTCCTGCACGTTGATGGCGCCGCTCATGCCGTATTCCTCCACCTTTTCTTTCCAGACCCCCACGTCGCCATTGATGCTGAGGGCGAAGACCTTCACGCCATGCTCGGAATAATCGGGAAAGACTTTGGCCAGGGCAGGGGTTACGGTTTTACAATGCCCGCAATCGTAGTCCCAGAAATAGAGGATGGTGTATGCGGCATCCACGCCATGGAGGTGCTGCCAGTTGCCATTGATATCCTGCACCCGGAAATTAGGCGCTTTACGACCGATGATGGTGGGAGAAATCGCCAGGGCGCGTTCGGCCATTTTATTGACCTGCTCTTCATCGGCCCAGAAAGCGTCGCCACTCATGTAGTACTGCTCCACCAGATGCACATAAACGGCATCCATGCCCATGATTTTGGACTGGGCGTATTTGTTGAGAATGTTGATCACCAGATACTGGAAGACTTCGTCATTCCCACGGCTTTTTTCGATGAGCATCACAGCAGCATTCTTAATAGAATCGGGGTGTTTGACAGTCAGATTTTCCAGGTAGGTATTGACCTTGTTCCACATCACGGGGGTCCGCAGGAGGCGATCATCCTGAAAATCGACATTCTCCAGAAAAGCATGGCGATACCAGTAAAAGGTAGCTTCCTGGCCCTGTTCCTGCACCTCAGCGGGAATTTCTGGCTCTTTCATCGCCAGGATCACCTTGCTATACAGCAATTCGGGGTGGTCCTCCACGAGTTTGAGTCGCTTTCCCTGAACGCCTTTGTTGAGTTGATCGATTTCTGCCTGAATGCTCTGCCGTTCCGGGCTGCCTTCTTCGGCTTCCTGCAGGCGTGCATTGAGCGCTTCCATTTCCTTTCGCTTGTCTGCCAGAAAATGAATGTCGCCGTAGAAAACCTCATTGTCGCGGCTGCCACTCACCTCCAGACTTCCAGCCAGATCAGTTGTGTCGGTTTTGAGGCTAAATGTCTGGTCCTGATCGACAATGATCTCGAAGTAGTTGTTGTCCGGAGGCAACACGACCAAATAAATCCCGCCATCCAGGCTTTCCTCACCCGAAAACGTAAAGCTGCCATTGACAGCTTCCGTGGTGTCTTTGATATACTGTTTGTCGCCAAAATAGTAAGCCAGGTATGCTTCTTCTCCCTGAAAACCATCCACCTGCACATTGATGGCATACCCTTGCTGGGCCCACAGGCCTCCCATGCCTGCCAGCATCAGCATCAAACTCATTGTCACGCGGTGTTTCATGTATTCAACTATTTGTTTCTCTGAATGTATTCGGGAACATAATCCTTTTCCTACACAAAAATGGGACGGATTACTCAGGATTCAAATATGCCAAAGCAAGCCGCCCCGGACCCTGACATGGCTGCATATACGGCTCCCCGGTCATACAACTCCTGTTTATAGGGTTTGATTTCGGGATGGATTTGAAAAACGGGTACTTCCAGGTCGTTGGGCAAACAGTCTTTCCACTCCCCTATCGGACGGGCCAACAGCACCTCCAATGATCGGTTGGGGTCAAACATTCGGTAGTCCAATTGCTTGTAGGCTGCGATGGTGGAAGAATGAATCGGTGGCGTCACCAGTTCAATATCAAAGCGATGGGGCAAATCATACGGCCGGAGTTCTGTGCCGGTGCCCGTCGCCATCATGGGGCGGTCGTAGAGAAAAAACGGCACATCAGCGCCAAGAGGAGCGGCGAGATCGACCAGTTGGAGCGTCGAAAGTCCCAGGGAGAACAGCTCATTGAGCCCACGAAGGGTATATGCAGCATCGGAGGAGCCACCACCCAGCCCGGTACCGGCTGGGATGTGCTTGGTGAGGTGAATCTGCACGCCAGGTAGGTGCCCGAGCTGATATTCCAAGGCCTTGTAGGCTTTCACGACGAGGTTGTCTTCAAGATCACCTTCAATGGTTACCCCATCCATGATCAGTTCACATTGTCCAGGTTGGCCGGCAGGCCGAAGGTCCAGGATATCATGGAGTTCCGGAACGGGGATAAACAGCGTTTCCAGCAGGTGGTAGCCATCGGGCCGTTTGCCTTTGATCAGAAGCCCCAGATTGATTTTTGCAGGAGGATACAGGATCATGGATTGCGATCATTGACTTCTTCGAAATCGACGTCCTGGGCGAAATCTTCGAGATGTATCTCAGATTTCGGCTGATTTTTGGGAGAGGTGACTTTGATGTCGTCATCAGCATAGACATGCTTGCGCATGTCGCCGGCGTTAAAATGCGCTTCGTAGGCTTTGCGTTGGGCCTCTGCTTCTTTCTGTAATCGCCCCATGAGCTTTCTCATCCCGAAAGCCATGATCTGCCTGCCAAACAGCCGCATGGTGACTGTCATGCCTAACCAGATCAGGAGCAACCATAAGAGAAATTCCATATCCTTATTCTGTTACCATTTTCAACCACGCGCTACCGGGCTGAAGGCTCCTACCACCTCTTCGTAATATGTTTCATACTGACTCACAATGAGATCGGGAGCAAACGTGGATGCATGTTCTCTTGCATTCGCAGAAAAGCGCTTCCAGGTTTCATCATCCGAAAGCAATTCAACGGCATGAGCAGCCATGCTGGAAATATCACCGACTGGCGAGGTGTAGCCGACCACACCATCCTTGACCAGTTCGGGCAAACCACCAGCATTGGAAGAGATCACCGGCATGCCACAGGCCATGGCTTCCAGCGCTGAGAGTCCGAAGCTTTCATTCTCCGATGGAATCAGAAACAAATCACCGATGGAGAAAATCTCTTCCACGGCACTTTGGCTCCCCAGGAAAATGATGTCATCGCACAAATGCAGATCCCGACAAAGCTCCTCGGCACCTGCCCGCTCCGGTCCATCGCCCACCATGAGCAATTTTACCTTCATGGACTTGCGAACCTCTGCAAGGATGAGAATCACATCTTTGATTCGCTTTACCTTCCGGAAGTTGGAGGCATGAACCAAGAGTTTTTCACCACCATGAGCCACCATTTTCCGGAAGTGATCTTTATCTTGCCGATTGAACCGGCTGTTATCCACAAAATTGTAGACCACCTTCATGTTTTGCCCCACACCAAAATGATCCACAGTTGATTCTTTCAGAAAATTTGAAACAGCCGTGACACCGTCACTGTGCTTGATTGAAAAGCGAACCACCGGCTCATAGGCTGGATTTTTCCCTACCAGGGTGATATCGGTCCCGTGCAGGGTGGTAATGACTGGCACATGCAGACCTTCATCTTTCAGGATTTGCTTTGCCAGAAAAGCTACAGAGGCATGCGGCACTGCATAATGCACATGAAAAAGATCCAGGTCGTGATATTTAGCCACATCCACCATCATGCTGGCGAGTGCTGACTCATACGGCACGAAATCAAACAGCGGGTAGTCTTTGGTGCGAACTTCGTGGAAAAAGATGTTTTCCGAGAAGAGAGAGAGGCG
>CAZLKP010000249.1:6984-7383 GCA_964560095.1 uncultured Bacteroidia bacterium | reverse complement strand
AGGAGGACCCTCAACAGCTTTCTCGATGGCAGTTAATGTGATCGTTACCCCGGATTTTGAACGGGATACAAAAAGACTAATAAAGCAATACCCCTCTCTCAATTAAGACCTGGTATTCGCAAAGATCGCCAGGAATTGACCATGTAGCGACCTTTGTGTCTTTCACTCTGCGTCTTTGCGGTAAACAGGAGGCTTTTGAAACATCCCTTTTTGATAGCAACTCCAGATTCTAAAAAACCTGTGTTTTTCTCCCTCACAGTTGGTGAGGGCTCTGGTGAGGGCACAATAGGTAGATGCCAGAAGGCTACCTGAGCGGGGAGGCAACCTCACCCCTTCTTCCAGACCGGCACAGTGGAGCAAGGCTCGCCAAAAGAGATTTTTTTGGCATAGGGCAGCAAC
>CAZLKP010000249.1:0-6974 GCA_964560095.1 uncultured Bacteroidia bacterium | reverse complement strand
CGCGCCAGAGTTCCTGCTCAAGGCGCTCTGCGTCACCCATCACCACGGTGGCGGCCACGGGCTGCAGTTTGCTCATCAGCAGCATCCAGGCCCAGCTCTGGATGATCGCATCCACAGAACAAAACACCGCAACATGCTTTCCAGCATACTGCGCCCAGTCATGGTCCTTGATCCACTGGCGGAAATCCTTCTCCCGAAGGATCATTCCCTGAAATAAAACATCTTTGATATCCAGTGACACACGATCTCCTTCCGGGTAAATCTCCTCCAGTTTGAAGGTGACGATCGGACTATTGGCAATTCTGTTGACGATTTCGGACATAAGAGGGTAAGAATATGGTTTGGGGTTGTAGGTAGCATGATCATGGACAGGAGGAAATCCTGTCATCTCAGAAGCATTCGGCCCCGAATGACCGACTACCCCATCCTGTAATACTGGTGATGAACCAGAAATGGATGAATAGCTCCATTGTAGGATTTGCTTTCGTATTCTTTTACCAACTGATCTACCAAAAGGTTTCGGAATTCATCCACTCCTTCTCCAGTTCCGGCAGACATCAGAATGGCGGATGATTACTTCTGGCCAGCCATCCCCTGCGAATATGCACGCGTTCTTCTTCGCCTAGCAGGTCTGCCTTATTCAACACCGTGATCATGTTCCGGTCACGGATGTCCAGACTTTGCAGCGTCTGATGTACATTATCAATCTGCTCCTGGTGCTGTGGGTGAGAAATATCGACCACGTGCAACAGAATATCAGACTCTTGCGCTTCTGCCAGGGTTGATTTGAAGGATTCCACCAGGTGATGTGGCAATTTTCGGATGAACCCAACGGTGTCAGACAAGAGAAACGGAATCCCTTCCAGCGACACTTTCCGAACAGTTGTGTCCAGGGTGGCGAAAAGCTTGTCCTCTGCCTTGACTTCAGCCTTTGCCAGACGGTTCATGAGGGTTGATTTGCCTACGTTGGTGTAGCCCACAAGGGCCACTCTGACAAACTGTCCCCGGTTTTTTCGACGAACAGCATCCTGTTTATCGATTTTTTCCAGCTCCAGCTGCAGTTGCGAAATCTTGTTCCGAATAATCCTGCGGTCAGTTTCGATCTCCTTCTCACCAGCTCCTTTCAGCCCGATACCACCCTTTTGTCGCTCCAGGTGGGTCCACATCCCGGCCAACCTTGGGAGAAGGTACTGATATTGAGCCAGATCCACCTGTGCCCGGGCCTGGGCGGTTTGGGCTCGTTCAGAAAAAATGAAAAGGATCAACGATGAGCGGTCCAGTACTTTCACGCCAAGCGCCTTGTCGAGATTCCGGATTTGGGATGGAGACAGGTCGTCATCGAAAATCACGAGATTGGCATCGTGTTCATGAATGGCCTCCTTCACTTCCTGCACCTTACCCGAACCTATGTAGGTGGCATTGACCGGCGCATTGAGCCGCTGAAGAAAGCTCCTCACGGTCCGGGCACCGGCAGTCTGAGCAAGAAATGCCAGTTCGTCCAGGTATTCCTTCGCTTGCTCAAAATTCATGTCTCTGGTGCAGACACCGACGAGGATTGCACGTTCTGGCCCATCGTCTTTACTGATTCGTTGACGCTCAATCATATAAGTCACACCGGATTGATCCGGGAATAGGAATACGAAGGTACAAGAATTTGGGTTGTGAATCACATTTGCCCATATACCTCCAACAGCTTCCAAAGGCCGCTAAGCAGAAATAATCCGAAGGCAATTGGCGTGAGGTACTTCCAGGATAACACCATGAGCTGGTCCAGCCGAACCCTCGGATAGGTCCACCGGATGTAAATCTGCAGCAAGACCAGCAGCAGCGACTTGCTCAGCATCCAGAAGGCTCCCCAGACCCCTCCTGCAAGGGTACCAGGGGTTCCAGAGGTCCAGTCGGCCAGCGGAAAGGAAAATTCCCCCAGCGCAATGTTGGGCAGCAGGGTGTTCCAGCCGCCGAGAAACACCGTCGCAGCCAACACAGCCGCGATGAGCATTTTGCCATATTCAGACAGCATGACCATGGCAAAGCGGAACCCGGAGTATTCTACGTGAAACCCGGAGACCAATTCAGACTCAGCCTCGGGCAGATCAAACGGGGCACGATTACTTTCAGCCAGAGATGCGATGAAAAAGACCCCGAAAGCCACGAGCAAATGCGGATAGCGGACGATATTCCAGGCCAGGATGCCACCAGCGTTGGTTACATCAATGGCTCCAAACAAATAGAGCGGTTGATCTGAAAAAATTCCCTGTCGTGCTGAAATGGTTTGGAGGCTAAGGGTGCCGAGCATCATCACCGCACTGAGCAGGGCGAGGGCCGCAGGGACCTCATAAGCCACAATCTGGTTGACAGATCGGGCAGAGCCCAGCAGTGCATATTTATTGGCAGATCCCCAGCCGGCCATGAGCAGCCCGATGATATCGATGGCGACAACCCCCAGAAGGTACAATAGACCCACATTGAGATCATTCGTTGCCTGTGGCATGATGACCAGGGCGCCAAAACCGGCAAACACCGAAATAAAAATGATCATGGGCGCCAGCACAAACAAGGGCTTGTCGGCTGCTTTCGGCACAATGAGTTCTTTGAGCACCAGTTTCAGTACATCGGCCAGGGTCTGAATGCTGCCGTAGGGACCGGCTTCCATCGGGCCCATCCGATCCTGGATGAAGGCCGACACCTTGCGTTCTGCATATACTGCAAAAAGCGCAAAGAGTGCCACCCCTGTGACCGTGACAGCCACATGGATGGCCAGTGGAATCGCCAATAGGGTCATGTTGCAAGGTAGAAAAGGTGGATGGTACTTTCAGCAAATCTTCCTCTTTCTCTCTATGATCTTATGTTTTTAGTCGCAAGTGGCTAACCGCAACTTCATTTTTCAGTATATTAAACAGCAAATATGAGTATCCATCAAGCCATACAACAGCTTAAATCAATGCCTCCGCACCTACAGCGAGAGGTCAAAGACTTTATTGAGTTTCTTTCATTTAAGCATCGACAAAATGAGAGTGGCAAAAGCTCTTTAGCAGAAATACGAAAAGAAAATTTCGGGCGGCTCAAAAATAAAATTATGATTCAGCCTGATTTCAATGACCCGGTTGAAGGCTTTGAAGAATATGTGCCATGAGCAGGTATTTGCTGGATACCCAGGCAATCATTTTCCATGCAACCGGAAGTGACCAACTATCTGAGGAAGCAAAAGCAATTTTTCAGTCGGATTATCAGTTACTGATTAGCCCGGTTTCCATATGGGAAATGGCTATTAAAGTCAGTATAGGCAAGTTGGTTTTCGACCAGGATTTCCGCACCATGATCATGGATGAAATTTCTGTCAATCAGTATGAAATTCTGGAAATAAGCCTCAATTCAATTTTTCGGGTTCAACAGCTTCCCTTCATTCACAAGGACCCTTTTGACCGCCTGCTTATCGCTCAGGCCATCACAGAGAACATCCCAATTGTGAGTTCTGATCTTGTGTTTGACCAATATATGGTGAGCCGTATCTGGTAATCCAATAAACATTCCTCCTTTCGGCCCGGTTTCTCGAACATGAGTCATTCACTCAACACAGAAGACATTGACAGAATCATTGAAATGGCGTGGGAAGACCGTACGCCATTCGATGCGATCGAATTCCAATTTGGCCTCAGCGAGCAGGATGTCATTGAACTCATGCGTCGTGAGCTCAAACCACAAAGCTGGCGAAGGTGGCGAAAGCGCGTTCAGGGAAGAAAAACCAAGCATCAAGCCAAAAGTCGGGAGGACGTTGACCGATTCCGCTCAGCCATGCAACGCCACATCAGCCTCAACAAACCCTCCAAGCCAAAATGAAAACCAGCCCCCTCGGGAGCTGGTTGCGAATTGGTTTTGGTAAGGAAGTCGCCTAAAATACAATTTACATTCTCTGAACAACTATCTTCAGCCTTACCCTACTGACCAAGGTGGTAGTTTCGGGTTGCTTATTCTCAAAAATCCCCCGTATATTTCAGGATCATGTGATGCGCTTTTCTTAGATGGGAGACACTCAACGCTTTTCCTGGGATGATCCGGAGGAGTTTCGGAAGTTGTTTGATACGCTCTACGGCGGACTCCGCAAATTTCTGTACTACAAATCCGGCAATATGGAGCAGGCGGAAGACCTGGCCCAGGAGTCGTTTTTGATTCTCTGGAAAAAGCGTGAAAATATTGATCCCGATAAAGTGAAGAGTTACCTCTTCACAATCGCTAATAATCTCTTTCTCAACGAGGTCAAGCACCAGAAAGTGGTGCTAAAATTCCAGAAACGTCCCCAGCAAGAGACTTCTTTCCAGTCGCCACAATATCAAATGGAAGAAGAAGAATTCAGGCAACGACTAACCAAGGCCATTTCTGATCTGCCTGAGAAGCACCGGATTGTATTTCTGATGAACCGAATCGAAAAGCTCACCTACCGCGAGATCGCCGAGCGGCTGGAACTATCGGTCAAGGCTGTGGAAAAGCGCATGCACAAGGCCCTGACCATTCTGCGCGATATTCACCCCAATATTTAGTCATTCACCTGTTTCCAGAGGAAATGCTGTACCCCGAAATAGAAGGCCGCAGTGGGAATCATCATGATCAGAATGTGCATAAAGCCATCCAGGGCAAAGCCCGTGAGTGCTTCGACCAGCGTGCGTGAGATCCAAAATCCACCCATGGCGATACTAAACTCCGCCAGATACCGCCGAAAGCCCGCCTTGTCTTTGTCTTCCACGCTTCGAATGGGTTTCGTAATACGCCCATCTTCAACACCCTGCTTGTACTCCATCCGCATCAGCACGATTCCGCCGATCAGAAGAGATCCTCCAATGGCAAACCAGATCCAGTCCATCTCTTTTCTTCAGGTTATTTTGACTCGTTCGTTTTCCCTATCAACCAGGCGGTTCCCTCTGCGGCAATCCCGATGCTCAATACACCAACAACAGCCGAGAGCTTTCCAGCCCACTGCTGCAGTTCAAACCATTGGTTCTCATTTCCCATCACCATAAACATCACAGCCCCCATCAAAATCAGCACAGAGCCCCAGCGCCCCTCTCCCTCTCGCTTGATAAACATCTGCCGGGCCCTACCGGCTTTGCGCTCCTCCCGGTAATATTTCCCCAATGTGAACATTCCTACCACCACCGGCAACACCACAATGATCACGGGCATCCATACCTTCATGACGCAGAATATAGGAAATTCTCCTCACGATTCTGTCTATGAAACCTTGAATCGTATATTCAAAACAGGAACAGCTCTCATTCGTTTCTATTCATTATCTGTGTCAAGCATTTTCCTTCATCCATGCGTGAGCGCCTCCAACAACAGCAAGACCTGGATCAAAAAGTCAGAAACCTTCCCGACAGCCCGGGAGTGTACCGTTTCTTGAATAAAGATGGGAAAGTCATCTATATCGGGAAGGCTAAGAGCCTCAAAAAACGGGTCTCATCCTACTTCATAAGCGGACGGGGCCACAGCTACCGCATCCATAAAATGGTCTCCCAAATCCGGGATCTCGCCTACACCGTTACCCATAGCGAAGTGGAAGCCCTGTTGCTCGAAAACAACCTCATCAAAAATCACCAGCCCAAATACAACATCCTGCTCAAAGACGGGAAAACCTATCCTTACATCTGCATCAAAAAAGAACGCTTCCCACGGGTATTCTCCACCCGAAACAAACTCAATGACGGCTCCACCTACTACGGTCCTTATCCGAGTGTGGCCACGATGAAGGCCATCCTGAATCTCATCCGGGGCTTTATTCCTCTGCGCACCTGCAATTATCACTTATCTGAGGCCAATATTGAGGCTGATAAGTTCAAGCGCTGCCTCGAATACCAAATCGGTAACTGCCTCGCTCCTTGCGAAGGGCTCCAGAGCGAGGAAGACTACATGGAAGGCATCGCCCAGATCCGCCATGTCCTGCGCGGCCACCTCAGCCCTGTTCTCAAGCAGGTAGAAGAGCAAATGATCGAAGCTGCAGAAACCTACCAGTTTGAAAAGGCGGAATGGTACAAAAAACGGCTTGAAAAGCTTCGAAGCTACAAAAAGCGAAGTACCGTGGTTTCAGAATCTATCCGCGACTTGGAAGTATTGACCATTCGCGCAGAACAACACCTGGCTGTGGTCAACCATTTTCACGTCATGGACGGGGCCATCGTGCAAACCCACTCCTGGGAGGTGAAAAGGAAAAACCAGGAAAATGAAGAGGAAATTCTCGCGGCCACGCTCACCTTCATGAAGGCGGGTGACGAGGAGATGGGATATGAGGTTGTTACCAATCTTGATGTTCCGGAGGAGTTGGTGCCTGATGGCATGAATGTCTCGTCGCCTCAGAGGGGAGATAAAAAACACCTCGTTGAACTCTCCCTGAAAAACTGCGAGACCCTGCTTACCGAAAAGCTGTACAAGCAAAACTTCAAGCTGCGCCGCACCATGGCCGACATCATGGTGGACGAGTTGCAGATGGCCTTGCGCATGCAGGAAAAGCCAGACCACATCGAGTGTTTCGATAACTCTAACTTCCAGGGGAGTTCGCCGGTAGCTTCCTGTGTGGTATTCAAAAACGGCAAACCCAGCAAAAAGGACTACCGGCATTTCAACATCAAAACCGTCGAAGGCCCCGATGATTTTGCCTCAATGGAGGAGATCGTGTACAGGCGATACAAACGACTACTTGACGAAAAGGAGCCTTTGCCCACACTCATTCTTATTGATGGAGGTAAAGGCCAACTGAGCGCTGCCGCCAATTCTCTCAGAAAGCTCGATCTCATCGGCAAGGTGATGGTCATTGGCATCGCCAAGCGCCTCGAAGAAATCTATCGCCTCGGCGATCCCATTCCCCTTCATGTGGATAAGCGTAACAACGGCCTCAAACTCCTGCAGCAGCTCCGAAACGAGGCTCACCGATTTGCTATCACCTTTCACCGCGACAAGCGCTCCAAAGCACCGGGGCAGCGATCTAA